>JAWARX010000220.1:0-4692 GCA_038893155.1 Halalkalicoccus sp. | reverse complement strand
GACTGGATCGAACTCGACGTGTTCCCGACCTGTGACGGGGAGATCGCCGTCTTCCACGACGAGGTGCTCGGGGACCTGACGGACACGGAGGGAGTGATCTACGAACAGCCGGCGGAGACGGTCCTGTCCGCGGAGGTGCTCGAGAGCGGCCAGACGGTCCCGACGCTTCACGAGTCGATGGACGTCATCCCGCCGGAGATCGGCGTCAACATCGACATCAAGAACGGCTCCCCGGACGTGGCGTTCGGACGGATCGAGGACCCCGAGGCCGAGCGCGAACGGTGGACGTGGCTCGAAACGGTAGTCGAAATCGCAAGCGGGTACGAGAACGAGCTCCTCTTCTCGACGTTCTGGGAGGGTGCGCTCGCGACCGTCAGGGAGATCGCCCCCGAGATCCCGGCGGCGTACCTGCTCTCCGAATCGATCGACGAGGGGCTCGCCGTCACCGAGGAGTACGGTTGTGAGGCGATCAACCCGCCCCTCGATATGATCCAGGGAACCCCCTTCTTCGACGGGGAGGCGTACGAGGACACCGACCTCGTCGCCGAGGCCCACGAGCTGGGCGTCCCGGTCAACGTCTGGACGATCAACACGTGGTACGAGTGCGAGCGGCTGATCGAGGCCGGCGTCGACGGGCTGATCGCCGACTACTCCGAACTGCTTCGGTGGGGCGCGAGTCAGTAGTCCAGCTCCGAGAGGACCTCCTCGGCATGGCCCTCGGGGGAGACGCCCTCGTAGGCCGCGACGATTTCACCGTCGTCGACGACGTAGGTGTTCCTGAAGACGCCGTCGAAGGTCTTCCCGAACATGTTCTTCTCGCCGTACGAATCGTACGCGGCGGCGACCTCGCCGTCGGGATCGCTGAGGAGGTCGAAGGACAGGTCGTACTCCGTGGCGAACTCGTCGAGATCCGAGACGGGATCGTCGCTGATTCCGACGACGCCGATCCCTCGATCCTCGAACTCGCTCCACGAATCGCGGAACTCGCAGGCCTCGGTCGTACAGCCGGGCGTGTCCGCGCGCGGGTAGAAGTAGACGACGACCCGATCGAACGCATCGAGGCTGACGGGTTCGCCGTGCTGGTTTTCGAGCGTGAACCGGGGTGCGTCGGTGCCGGGTTCGAGCATGTCCGACTCACTCGCCGGCCCGGACAAACCGCTTGCGGTCCGGCCGGTCGTCGCCGGGTCAACAGTAGGTGTCCCTGACCGTGCTCGCGAGCACCGAATCGGGATCGGGCACCAGATAGACGACGACGAACGGCTCCTCGACGGGGTCGAGGACGAAGATCTCGTAGGGTTCGGGCTCGAACTCCGCGAGCCGGCCGATCAGCGGTTCGAGTGGAATCGTCCCGGTTCGAAGCTCCTCCCAGACGTCGCGGGCGCCCGGCTGCTCGGCGAAGACGTAGACCGCCCCGTTCGGCTCGTTGTCGGTGCTGTAGGTCGTCTTCCCGAGGACGCCCTCGCCCTGCACGCGGGCGTCCCGACAGAGTTCGCGCGCGACCTCGAACAGGTCGACGACCTCCTCGCGAAAGTGGAGTCGCGTCCCGGCCAGGAGTTCGGACTCGTCGATCCGGGCGTCGCCGTCGTCCCACGCGACGGTCGCCTCGATCAGGTTGCCCGCCTCGACGCCCTCGCCCGAGACGGCGAGCACCTCGGTCGTCTCGCGGTCGACGAGCAGCCACTCCCCGTGGGGGTCGGCGAGCACTCTGAACGTTCCGCTCGTCGTCGGTTGCATACCGGAGAGTTTCCCCGAGCGCGGCATAAACCGACCGAAAGACTGAGAGCCGGTGCGAGCCCACCCTCGCCATGAAGCAGTCGACGTTCGTCAAGGCCGGGCTGCTCGCGTTCGGCCTCGTCCTGCTGACGTTCGTGATCCGCGGATCGACCAGACTCCTTCTGGGCGATCGGATCGCCGCGGCCCTCTCGGCGCCCGTCGCGCTTCTCGCGCTCGGTCTGCTCGTCGCCCTCGTTCTCGCCGCGCTCCTCTCCGCGCTCGGCATCAGGCCGATGGAGCGGGACATCGACGAGCGTTAGTAGCGCTTGCCTCTTCTGTCGGTATGGAACGACTCGGGGCCGCCCTCGGCGGGCTGGCGTTCGCCGTCCTGATCCTCGGCGGGTTCGTCGCGATCCGGGTTCTCACCCGGCTGTTTTACTCGCTCGTCCTGCTCGTCGAGACGCTCTCGCTCGCCGCCTTCGCGCTGCTTGTGGGCTACGTCGTCTATCGGATCCTGCTCGGCCCCTCCGACGACCCGCGGCGCGGGTTTTAATCCTCGCTCGTCTCGCGCTCGACGCGCCACTCGCTTTCGTGTTCCGCACGGAGCGCGTCGTAGAACTCGCGCAGCCCCCGCGGTTCGGTGGTCGAGGTGACGTGTAGCTCGACGCGATCGTCGTAGCCGACCACGCGAAAGACGGTCCCCAGCTCCCGGTCGTGGACGAGGTACACCGGCGAGGGGAGATCGAACCAGTCGCCCGCCGTGTAGCGATCGCGCGCGAGCACCCGATCGAGGGGATCGCGGACCTCGCCCGCCGCCGGGACGAGCGAAAAGACGGTCCCGCCCGTCCGGGTGAGCCCGCCGTTCCCGTACTCGCACTCGGGGTGAACCGGGATCTCGAACGACGGATCGCCGCTCATGGGCCGGAGACGGCCGCGAGCGCCTTCAATCTGCTGGCCAACGTTTTCGTCGCACAATTGTTGTATGATTCAAAGAGTTAGAGATACGTCACCTCCGTCGACATCCAACAACAGATGGCAGATAACGACAACCGAAAAATGGTTCGAAATCTGAGCCGTCGGGGGTTCCTCGGGGGGCTCGCGGCCACGTCGGCGCTCCCGCTCGCCGCTCGATCCGTCAGCGCGCAGGGGGAGATCTGCGAGGCCGCTGGCGTCGACTGTGGGACGGTCGCGCGGGGCTCGAACGGGATGGTCGTCTCGGTCAGCCCCGCCGCCAGCGAGGTCGGCGCGCGGGTGCTCAGGGACGGGGGCAACGCGGTCGACGCCGCGATCGCCGTCCAGTTCGCGCTGACGGTCACTCAGCCGCACTCCTCGGGGATCGGCGGCGGCGGGTTCATGCTGTACTACGACGCCACAGCGGACAGCGTAGAGATCGTCAACAGCCGCGAGCGCGCGCCGGCGGGTGCGACCCCGGGTATGTTTCTCGACGACGACGGCGAGCCGATCCCGTTCGACGAGCGCCACACGAACGGCACGGCCGTGGGCGTCCCCGGAACACCCAGCGGACTCCAGCGGGCCGCGGATCTCTACGGGTCGCTCCCGATCGCGGAGCTGATCGATCCCGCCGTCTCGCTCGCGGAGGGCACGGCGGTCGACCGGTATCTCGCAGAACGGATCGTCGAGGACGAGTGGAAGTTCAACGACGCCGCCCGCGAGGTGTTCGTTCCCGATGGCGAGCCGCTGTCGGACGGGAGTACGATAGAACAGCCGGATCTCGCCGACACTCTCCGTCTCATGCGCGATTACGGAGTCCGGGAGTTCTACGAGGGCGAGATCGCCGAGGCGATCGCCGAGACGGTTCAGGACGAAGGCGGCAGCATGACGTTCGAGGACCTCTGTCGGTACGAGGCGACGGTCGACGAGCCGGTCGAAGGGTGCTATCGCGGCGCGGAGATCTACTCGATGCCCCCGCCGAGTTCGGGCGGGCTGACCGTCATCCAGATCCTCGATCTGCTTTCGCCCTTCGAACTGGGGGCGAACTACGACGTGCGCTCGGCGACGAAGTACCACCTGCTCGCCGAGGCGATGCGCCTCGCGTACGCGGATCGCGCCGAGTACATGGGCGATCCGGAGTTCGTCGACGTACCGGCCGAGGGGCTGCTCGACCCCTCCTACGTCGCCTCCCGGCGCGAACTGATGAGCCCCGACGCGCTCATCGACGATCCGCAGGCGGGCGATCCGTGGGCCTACCAGTCGGGGGCTGCGGGCTCGACGAGTCGCGAGACCGCCCGCGCGCTCGGCCAGACGACGCACTTCACCGTGGCGGACGCCGAGGGCAACCTCGTTTCGTACACCACGACGATCGAACAGCTGTTCGGCTCGGGGATCATGGTGCCAGGCTACGGCTTCATGCTCAACAACGAACTCACGGACTTCGACGCCGAACCCGGCGGTGCGAACGGGGTCGAGCCGAACAAACGCCCGCTTTCGAGCATGAGCCCGACGATCATGGCCCGCGACGGCGACCCCTTCCTCACCGTCGGCTCGCCGGGCGGCCCCACGATCATCACGTCGGTCGTCCAGGCGATCCTCCACCACGTCGAGTACGACCGCCCGCTCATCGACGCCATCGACGAGCCGAGCATCTACGCGCCGACCTCCCCCGAGATCACCCTCTGGGAGGAGGGGATTCCCGACGCGGCGCGCGAGGTCGCGGCCGACCTCGGCAACGAGTGGGCCGACGAGCCGGGTCCGATCGGTAACGTCAACATGCTGAGAGCCAACGACGGCTACGAGGGCGCGGCCGATCAGACGCGAGACGGGCTCGCGGTCGGGCTGAGCGACGACTGACCGCCGACGATCGTCCACTGATCCGGAACGAATATTTATTCCTTATATTTTTTACCAAATATTATATACGACCGTGGTTTTCTCCCGATACATATATATTGCGAGCGGAGGCATTTGGTGATATGACGCGTGACACTGCGCCTCTTGACCGTCGGACGCTACTGAAGACCG
>JAWARX010000219.1:0-3425 GCA_038893155.1 Halalkalicoccus sp. | reverse complement strand
ACGAGCGCTGGAAAGATCCCCGCGCCCCGGCCGCCGGGCAGGTAGTTCTCGATGAACCGCGAGGGCGGGTAGGTCAGGAACTCGATCGAGAGCCAGCCCCACGACTCGTAGGCGACGTCCGCGAGCAACAGCCCGAGCGCGACGATCCCCACGAGCGTCGAGAGGAAACACATCCCGACGAACGCCTGTCCGATCAGGTGTTTCCGGTCGACGTCGGTCCCCGACGCGAACGGGCGTTCGGAGCCGGTGTCCGCACTCATTGGTACTCCTCCCTGTAGCGTGCGCGGATCCACATGCTGAAGACGTTCATCGAGAGCGTGATCACGAACAGCGTGATGCCCACGGCGAACAGCGACTGGTAGCCGATCGAGCCCACGGAAACGTCGCTGATCCCAACTTGGACCATGTAAGCGGTCATCGTCTGAATTGGCTCTAAGGGATTGGTTGTGATGTTCGGACTCATCCCCGCCGCGAGCGTCACGGCCATCGTCTCGCCGATCGCACGCGAAACGGCGAGCACGTACGAGGCAAGCACGCCCGAGATCGACGCGGGAACAACGACCTGCGTCGAGACCTCGTACTCGGTCGCACCCAGCCCGTAGGCGGCCTCCCGTAGCGAGTCGGGCACCGCGCTCATCGCGTCCTCGCTGAGTGAAGAAACCATCGGGATGATCATCACGCCGACGACGATCGCGCCCGCCGCGGCGTTGAACGTTCCGGTTTGTGGGAACACCCGCTGGAGCTGCGGCGTGATAAACGAGAGGGCGAAAAAGCCGTAGACGATCGTCGGGATCCCCGCGAGGACCTCGAGGGTGGGTTTGACGACCGATCGGACACGCGAACTCGCGTACTCGGAGAGGTAGATCGCGGTCGCCGTCCCCACCGGAATCGCGATCAGCGCCGAGCCGACGGTGATGATCAGCGTGCCCCAGATCAGCGGTAAGATTCCGTAACTTCGGGGCTGGATGATCGGCGACCACTCGGTCGTCGTGAAGAACTCGACGATCGAGACGTCGCTGAAGAAGTCCACCGACCCCTCGATCAACACGAGCGCGATCGCGAACGTCGTGACGATCGAGAGGGCCGCACACGCGAAGAACACCCAGCGGACGGCGTCGTTCTTCCGACCGCTGATGGCGCTTCCGGCACGGGTGAGGTCGTTCGGAACGCTCATCCGACCTCCGCGATCGCGGTTTCGATCTTCTCGCTACTCTCTTCGACGGTCTCGTCCGGAATCGCGTAGTATCCGACGCGACGAGCGCCGGTCTGGGTGTAGGTCAGCCCCTCCTCGTCTCGCGAGTCCTCCTCGAAGTAAAACCGGGCGAACGCGCGGTACTCCTCGCGTTCGAACTGATCGCGCCGGAAGTAGGCGTACATCGGACGGCTCAGCGGGGTGTACGAGAGGTCCTCGACCGATTCGCGGGTCGGCCGAACACAGCCGTTCCCGTCGTCGACGCCCAGGAGCTTGAGGTCGTCTTCGTTCTCGTAGTAGTAGCCAGCGCCGCCGAAGCCGAGTGCGTACTGATTGCCCCGAACGCCCCGAACGATCACGTTCGTGTCCGAACTCGCCGAGTAGTCCGTTCGGATGTTGCCGTACTCGCCGTTTATCGCGTCGGTGAAGTAATCGAAGGTTCCAGAGGCCGAATCGCGCCCGTAGAGGGCGATCTCCTCGTCGGGCCACTCCTCGCGAACGTCGCTCCATGTCTCGACCGTCGACCCGGACTCCCAGATCGCGTTGAGCTCGTCTGCGGTGAGACAGTCACACCAGTCGTTGTCGGGGTTCGCCCAGATCGCGATCCCGTCGAGCAGGGCCTCGATCTCGAGGAACTCGATGCCGTTTTCGGCCGCGAGCGCCTCCTCGTCGGGCTGGATCTCGCGGCTCGCGTTCTGGACGTGAGTCTCGCCGGTACAGAAGCGCTGGAACCCCGCCCCGGTTCCCGATCCCTGAACCGGGATCTGGACGCGGTTGTTCTGCCACTGGAACTCCTCTGCGACGGCGGCGCTGTGGGGCAAGACGGTGTTGCTCCCGTCGATCCGTATCTCGCCTTCGAGCCCGCTGTCCTCGCCGCGTGCGAGACAGCCGGCCGTTCCGACGATTCCGACGGCGACGCCCGACAACAGCGCCCGTCGCGTTACCCCCCGATCGTACGATCCGGACTCCGCCATTGGTCCATATGCGTCTCCTCACCTCTAAATACCCTACTATGATGAGTATATATAAGTATATACTGTAGGGTGATGTAGCGGTCGGGCGAGCGGACCTGTCGAGCACCGGACGGATCAGCGTTCACGTGAACTCCGGACCGATCTATAGATTCGGGGATGTTTATTGGGGAGGGGATACGACCACCGGTATGGACACGCGGAAGGTGCAAGTGACGGGAGGCTCGACGTTTACCGTCTCGATTCCGAAGGAGTGGGCGACCGAGAACGGTATCGAGGCCGGAACGGAGATCGCGTTCTATCCCGAGGGCGAATCGCTGTTGCTCTCGCCGCGACAGGGCGAGGGGATCGTCGAGGGGACGCTGAACATCGCGGATCTCCACGGACGGGATCTCACGCGGGCGGTGGTGACGATCTACGTAAGCGGGTTCGACGTGATCCGGCTGGAAACCGAGCAGGTCACCGCGGGCCAGCGCCGCAGCGTTCGGGACGCCACGCAGGGGCTCGTGGGACTGGAGGTCGTCGAGGAGACGAGCGAGCACGTCGTCTTACAGGACCTGCTCGATTCGGGCCAACTGTCGGTCCACAACGCTGTTACGCGCATGCGCCTGATCGCCATGACGATGCTCGCGGACGCGGTGCGCGCACTGATCGAGGACGACGACGATCTGGCGGCGGACGTGATCGAGCGCGACGACGACGTCGACCGGCTGTGGTTCATGGTCTCGCGGGTGTTTCGCTCGACGCTCAGAAACCCGGGTGCGGCCGCCGAGATCGGGCTGGGCCGGGAGGCGTGTTTCGACTATCACTCCAGCGCCCGTCAACTGGAGCGGATCGCGGACCACTCCGCGAAGATCGCGAACATCGCGCTCGATCTGGGCGAGATCCCCGAGGAGGTCGCGGAAGCTCTCGAAGAACTCCACGAGGACGCCGCCGCCGTCGTCGAGCGGGCGATGGACGCGTTCTTGGAAGAGGACAGCGACCAGGCGACCCGGCTCGCGAACCGCGCGCGCGAGGCCGTCATGGAGATCGACAAACACACCCGCGGGGCCGACGACCGGATCCGGAGCCTCGACGACGCCCATCAGGCGCAGTTTCTCGGACTGGTCGTCGACTCGCTCTCGAGAACCGCCGACTACGGCGGGAACATCGCCGAGACCGCACTGCAGAAGGCCGCGCCGCGGCCGTAGCGGTCGCGTTTATCGATGATTCCCGGCAGGCCGGTCGGGAGCCCCTCGCAACGAGTGTGGGATCCGGACGAG
>JAWARX010000218.1:0-4711 GCA_038893155.1 Halalkalicoccus sp. | reverse complement strand
CTGCTGAGTCCGCCGTGACCGAACGCTTGGGGCGGCGAGACGGTGCCGTATTTCCCCCACGGGCTCCCACCGAGCACCACCCCGAGCCCGTACCGGCGGGGAACTCCGAGGGTGGCGTCGCGCTCGACCGCTGCGTGTTCGGTCGTCATCGCCTCGACCGTTTCGGCTTCCAGGATCCGCGTCCCGTCGAGTTCGCCACCGTTCGCGAGACAGGCGTAGAATCGTGCCATGTCCCGCGCACTGCCCGTCGCCGACGCCGCGGGGATCACCGCGCGGTGGAGCCACTCTCCGTCGAACAGCGCCGCGGTCTCGGCGTTCGACGTCCCGTCGAGGCCCACGTCGCGCGAGCGGGCGCGCTCGCCGGGTTCGAAGCCCGCGAGCGTCGCGGTCGTATCCGGCTCGCCCGCCGGGATCCCGAGATCGGTGTCGTCCATCCCCAGAGGGTCGAACAGCCGGTCGTCGAGGTGCTCGTCTATCCGTACTCCGCTCGCCCGCCGGACGAGTTCGCCGACGAGGAAGCCGAACGAGAGCGCGTGGTACGCCGCGGTTTCGCCGGGCGAGAACGTCGTCTCCGCGTCTTCCATCGCCGCGATCGCCGCCTCCCAGTCGGTCCACTCCTCGGGTCGGGAATCGAGAGTGGTCTCGTGGAGCCCCGCCTGGTGTGAGAGGACCTGCCGGACGGTGATCTCGCTTTTTTCGCCACCGTCGGCGAACTCCGGCCAGTGGGAGGCGACGGGGTCGTCGTACTCCAGCAGGCCGTCCTCGACGCACTGGTGCAACGCGACGCCCGCGTACGGTTTCGTACACGAAAACAGCAGATGTTTGCGGTCGGCCGTGGTCGCCTCGCCGTCGGGACCGGTCGTTCCGCTCGCGAGATCGAGGACGGGCTCGCCCTCGTGGTAGACCGCGAGCTGTGCGCCGTGGTGCAGGCCAGCTTCGGCGTGGCTCTCGAACGCCGCCTCGACCGCCTCGGTCGCGTTCATGCCGAGGGGTACCGCGTCCGTCCGCAAAGAGCCACCGCCGATCCGGCGAAATCGGTCCGATCCGCAAGTTCTTTTGCCACCCAAACCGTGAATCGGGTAGTGAGTCCCCCCCGTATTGCGGTTCTCGACGCCTCCCACGGTGACAGAAACACGAAACGAAACTTCCGCCGCGAGCTCGACGCCACGCTCGCGGAGTTCGACGTCACGAACGGCCGACTCCCCGATAGCTTCGAGTACGACGGCGTCGTCGTCACCGGCTCGCGCTCCTCGGTCTACTGGGACGAGCCGTGGATCTCGCCTACCAAGGAGTGGATCGCCGAGGCGATCGACCAGGACGTCCCCTTCCTCGGGATCTGTTACGGCCACCAGCTGCTCGCCGACGTGCTGGGCGGCACGGTCGAGGGGATGGGCGCCTACGAGATCGGCTACAACACCATCGCACAGACGGGACGATCGGCGCTGTTTGCGGGGATCGACGAGGAGTTCCTCGCGTTTACGACCCACTCGGACGCCGTCACCGAACTCCCTCCTGGGGCCGAATCGCTCGCGGAAAACGAGTACTCGAACCACGGCTTCCGGAAGGGCAACGTCTTCGGCGTCCAGTTCCACCCCGAGTACGACATGGACACCGCCGCGCAGCTCACCCGACGAAAGGACATCTCCGAACAGCGCCGCGCGGAGGTGCTCGCGGGGATCACCGCGGAGAACTACGCCGCCGCCTGCGAGGCGAAACTCGTCTTCGAGAACTTCCTCGCGTACGTCGACGAGCTCCGCACGCCGACCGTCGCCGCCGACTGACTTTCCACCGTTTTCCATTCTACCGACTGATTTTACCATCGGTATATTTCGGAGCGGCCTATAGGAGCGTTTTTTAGGGTTGGGACCAATCCCCACACATGCTCGACTACGTGGACCTGGAGGCCGATCTGGACAGCGAAGAGCGGATGATCCGCGATACGGCCCGCGAGTTCGTCGACGAACGGATCAGACCCGAGATCGGCCGGCACTTCGAGGAGGGGACCTTTCCCGAGGGGCTGATGGCAGAGATGGGCGAGCTGGGGTTCTTCGCGCCCAATCTGGAGGGATACGGTCTGCCGGGCGTGAGCGAGACTGCCTACGGCCTGCTGATGCAGGAACTGGAGGCGGGCGATTCGGGGATCCGCTCTGCGGCGAGCGTCCAGGGGGCGCTGGTGATGTACCCCATCCACGCCTACGGGAGCGAGGCGCAGAAAGACGAGTGGCTGCCGAAGCTCGGTGAGGGGACGGCGATCGGTTGTTTCGGCCTCACGGAGCCGGAACACGGTTCCGACCCGGCGAGCATGGAGACCCGAGCCGAACGGGACGGCGACGAGTACGTCCTCTCGGGCTCGAAGACGTGGGTCACGAACTCGCCCGTCGCGGACGTGGCGGTGGTCTGGGCCCGGGACACCTCCGCCGAGGGTTCCCCCGTGCGGGGGTTTCTCGTCGAGACGGATCGCGACGGCGTTTCGACCAACAAGATCGACGAGAAGCTCTCGATGCGCGCGTCGATCACCGGCGAGATCGGCCTGTCGAACGTCCGGATCCCCGAGGAGAGCGTTCTTCCGGGCGTGGAGGGGATGAAGGGGCCGCTGTCGTGTCTCACGCAGGCGCGCTACGGGATCGCGTGGGGGGCGGTCGGGGCGGCACGGGACTGCTTCGAGACCGCGCGCGCCTACGCGAGCGACCGCGAGCAGTTCGGCAAACCGATCGGGAGCTTCCAGCTCCAGCAGGGCAAGCTCGCGGAGATGGCCACGGGGATCACGACGAGCCAGCTGCTCGTCTACCGGCTGGCCGAACTCAAAGAGCGCGGCGACCTGCGCCCCCAGCACGTCTCGATGGCCAAACGCAACAACGTGCGCATGGCCCGCGATCAGGCCCGGATCGCCCGCGAGATGCTCGGGGGCAACGGCATCACGACCGACTACTCGCCGATGCGCCACATGGCGAACATGGAGACGGTCTACACCTACGAGGGCACCCACGACATCCACACGCTGATCCTGGGACAGGACCTGACCGGGATCGCGGCGTTCGAATAGTCGTGACCCGGTAGCTACGTTTCCTCGAAATACTCGCGTGTAGCGTCCACTACCTGACCGCTCTCCTCTTTTGAAAGACCGGGATGAACGGGAAGCGCGAGTACACGCTCCTTGAGTCGTTCCACTGCTGGAAGCGATACGTCGTACTCGGAGTACGCCGGCTGGTCGTGGATCGGTGTGTGATAGTAGACACCGGTCCGGATATCTCGCTCTTTCAGATGCGTTTGAAGCCCCTCTCTGTCATCGATCTGGATCGTATAGATGTGGTACACGTGCCGGCGATCCGGCGGCTCGATCGGTGTGATGACCGGAAGATCCTGAAAGCCCTCGGAAAACCGATCGGCGTTTTCTCGCCGGCTCTCGTTGAACGCTGGTAGTTTGTCGAGCTGTGCTCGTCCGATCGCCGCCGTGACGTCGGACATACAGAAATTGTGGCCGAGACCGTCATATCCTCCTTCAGTCCGCCCGTGTTCGATGAACCGACGGGCTCGATTCGCCACGTCGGGGTCGTCGGTAACGACCATTCCGCCTTCTCCAGTCGTCATGTTCTTCGACGCGAAAAAAGAAAAACACGCTGCATCGCCGAACGCACCGACCGGCGTTCCACTGTACGCGGCTCCGTGTGCCTGTGCAGCGTCCTCGATCAACAGGAACCCGTACTCCTCCGAAAGCTCTCGGAGGTACTCCATGTCGCACGGAAGGCCGAACAGATGGACGGCGATGACCGCGTCGATCCGCTCGCCGCCCTGCAACCGGGTTTCTAGGGACTCGGGGTCGATCGTGTAGGTGTTCTCCCGAACGTCGACGAACGTCGGCTCCGCGCCGCACCACCGGATCGCGTTCGCGCTCGGAACGAACGAAAACGAGGACGTGGCCACGCGGTCTCCTTCCCCGAGCCCGAGCGCTGACAGTGCCGTATGGAGCGCCGTCGTCCCGTTCGTGGTCGCAACACCGTGTGTCGCCTCACAGAACGCAGCGAATTCGTCCTCGAAGGACTCGACCTCCGGTCCCCGGGCGAGCCGTCCGCGCTCGAAAACATCGCGAATTCGATCGAGTTCCTCCTCTCCGAGCGTCGGGCGTGATAGTGTAATCATTTATTTAATCAATCCTGAGAAGCCATACATGAGTTCTCCCGGTACATCTCGAATCTCCTGATGCGACTACTTACAGTCCTCAAGCGCTGACTCCACCCCGTCCCATTCCGATGATAGGATCCCATAGTGTTCAGTGTCGTGATACTCTCCTCTCATGAAGACGTGTTCACGGTACGTCCCTTCATGAGCGAATCCAAGCCGACCGAGGACCTTCTGTGAGGCTTCGTTGTCGTCGATAGTCCACGCGAAAACCCGATGCAGCCCTATTGTATCGAATGCGTGATCTAGTAAGAGCGCTGCACTCTCCGTCGCGTACCCCTGTCCTCGTTTGTCCGGAAGGAGCCAGTACGCGAGCATTCCGTGCAATCGTCGCATGTCCTTCAGAGAGACGTTCCCGACCGGTGTTCCGTCGACGCATATAATTAGATGTATACCGTCCTCGTCTTTGGCACCTTGCTCGATTCGCTCTTCGATCACGGCTCGATTTTTTGGAAACTCGATCACGAACCCTTGCTGAAAATCAGGTTCATTGTATGCTCGTTGGATGATCTCCACGTCATCTCGTTCGGCCGTT
>JAWARX010000217.1:0-4719 GCA_038893155.1 Halalkalicoccus sp. | reverse complement strand
GCCGGCTGCCCCGGCGCGAGCACCGGGGGGGAGAGCGCAGACTCGCTGGGGATCCCGCCCGCGAGGCTCCACCAGCACCTCCGCGTCGGCGAGCGCAAGCTGCTCGAGGCGTACTTCGAGCGCGACCGGGCCGACGGTACCTAATTGATTGGGGTCTCTACCTTTGATGCAGTAGATAGATGACGTAACTATGGAAGCGAAGACGGACCCCGCGGCGTCGCCGGCCGAGGAAGAAGCGATCGCCGATCTCGATACGGTGGTACGGACGCTTTCGAAATCCGGGCGCCGATCCGTGCTCGAACACCTCTGTGACCGAACCGGTCCGATCCCCGCCGCCGACCTCGCGGCGGCAGTGGCCTCCGGCGGCGATGACGACGCCGAAACGGTGTTTCGGACGCTCAGACACGTCCACCTCCCGAAGCTCACCGAGGCGGGCCTGATCGAGTACGACCGGGCGACCGAGACCGCCACCGCCACCGAGACGGGCCGCCGGGCGCTCTCCTCGCTCGATCGGCTCCCGCAGTAGCAGCCTCCGGTTTTAGGGTCGTGGGTCGCGTCGGTCCGACCATGACAGTCGTCGCGTATCTGAGCGTCGCGCCCGTCACCGAGGGGAGCATGGCCGGGGAAGTCGCGAAGGCGATCGAGGCCTTAGAGGGGTTCGACGTCGCCTACGAGACCAACCCGATGGGGACGGTGATCGAAGCCGAGAGCACCGAGGAGCTGTTCGCGGCCGCCCGCGCCGCCCACGAAGCGGTCGATGCCGACCGCGTGAGCACGGTGTTGAAGATCGACGACAAGCGCGCGAGCGACGAGCCCGCGGACGAGAAGGTCGCGGCCGTCGAGCACGAACTCGGTCGCGAGGCGCGAAGCGACCGATAGAGCGACCGCCGCGGACCGATATTTCCAAGGGAGCACGCGCGCAAGCACGGCCATGGACAGCCTCAATCGGATGTCGCTCGAACTCGTCGACGAGGCGATCGACTTCGCCGGCGAGCTCAACGTCGCGGTCTCGGAGCTCGAAACCGAGACGACGGTGCTGGATTTCGGCGTCGAAACCGACGGCGGGATCGAAGCCGGCCTGTTGCTCTGTGAGATCCAGACCGCGGGGCTGTCTACCGTCCAGACCCGGATGGACGCGGTCGGGGGCGTCCCGATGCCGTTCGTCGAGCTCTCGACCGACCAGCCCGCCCGCTCGATCCTCTGTGCGCAGAAGGCCGGCTGGGAGCTCGCCACGGAGGACTTCGAGGGGCTCGGCTCGGGTCCGGCCCGCGCGCTGGTCGCCGAAGAAGAGGAGTTCGCCCGGGTGGGCTACGAGGACGTCTTCGACTTCGCCGTCCTCGCGGTCGAGAGCGACGAGCTACCGACGCCGGCGGCCGCGAGGCAGGTCGCCGATCTCACGGGGGTCGATCCGGGCGCGGTCTACCTGCCGACGTTCCCGACGGCGAGCCTCGCCGGAAGCGTCACGATGGCCGCGCGCGCGGCCGAACTCGCCGTCTTTCGCCTTTCCGAACTCGGCTACGACCCGCTCGACGTCGTCACCGCGAGCGCGAGCGCGCCGGTCGCGCCGGTCGCGGGCAGCGAGGAGGCCGCCATCGGCCGGACGAACGACGCGCTCGCCTACGGCGGGCGCGCCCACGTCGTCGTCCGCGAGGAGTTCGATCGATTCGCGGAGGTCGCCTCGACCGCCAGCGACGAGTACGGCCGCCCGTTCGTCGAGATCTTCGAGGAGGCCGACTGGGACCTCTACGGGGTGCCCGAGTCGGTCTTCGCGCCCGCGGAGGTGACGATCGACGTCCTCGGCGGGGCGACCTATCACTACGGCGAGCGAAACGAGGCGCTGCTCGAATCGAGCTTCGGGCTATGAGGGTCAAGCCGGTGCCCGTCCCGCCCGACTCGCTCGACGATCTCGAAGGGATCCGGAGGGCGGTCCCGCTGGTGCCGGAGCCCGAAGCGAGCTGCTGTGAGCGGCTGGCCGCTCGAGCCGGGATCGACCCCGAGGACGCGAGCGACTGGCTGACGTTTCTCCGTGGACTGGGACTGGTCAGGGAGGGGGATTCGGGCTTCTATCGGACCCGTGAGGATCCTCCGCTGGAGGACGCGCTGCGCTCGGGCATCTACGGTGTACGGGAGGTAGAAGGGATCCTCCGCGGGAGCGAGGAGCCGCTCACCCCCGACGAGATCGCAACACGCTTCGAGGCGGTTCCCCACTGGGAACGCCACCGCCACCGCGACCCCGAGGCGGTCTGGCGCGAGCGCGTCGGGCGGCTGGCCGGCTGGCTCGCGCTGGTCGGGCTCGCGAAGCGAACCGACCGGGGGTACGTCGCGAGCGAAGCGCAATCCTGATCGCCCGGCGGCCGGTACGACGAACCGATGACGCCCCGGCGGCGGGCCCGCGAGGACGATCAGATGACGTTCGACGAGCCGTACTTCGGGTTCGTCTCGCGGCTGGTCGGTCCGCTCGTCCCCCAGCCCCTCGCCCGCCGGGGGCTCTCCGTCTCCGTCGAGACGAACCGGGAGGAGTATCGAGTCGGCGAGCCGGTCGAGCTGACGATCGCGGTGAAAAACCGCCTTCCGGTCCCCGTGGAACTCGAAACGGAGGGACGGATCTGGGGCTGGACGGTCGACGGACTGCTGGAGGCGAGCGACGAGCGTCTCTACGCCTCGGACGCGAGAAACACGCTACGGCTTCGTGCGGGTGAAACCCTGACGTTCGAGCGGACGTGGGACGGCCGGTTCAAACGCGAGGGCTCGCCCACGCGGTGGGTCGAGGCCGAGCCGGGCGAGTACGAGATCGGCGCGTTCGTCGCCGCCGACGGCACGAGCGACGCGACGACGATCCGGCTCTACTGACCGCGGTGGAGGTGACAGGCGGCGAAGTGTTCCTCGGTACCGTACTCGGTCGGCACCGTGTATGCCGGCCGTTCGCGCGCACAGATGCTCGCCTCCTCGAAGGCCATCGAGAGGGTCTCTGCGGCCTCCTCCCACTCGTTGTCCGCGATCAGCGAGATCGACCGATCGACGACATCGCCGGGCTCGCCGTCGGGTCGCCCCCCGGCGAAGAACTCCCGGTCGACGATCCGCTCTACGTCCTCGACCGGCACCGATTCGTCCTCGTCCATGCCGCCCTCGACGACGGTAAAGGACCGGCGGCGCACCGCGCGGGTGAACCGAAGCGTGTCGCTCCAAACCGTCTCCGGCATGCCGTAGCTCGAACAGGCACCCTCTTGGATCTCTTCGTCGAGGTCCGCGGGGTCGAGGTCGAACGTACCCGGCTGGATGAGCTTCGGACACCTCGTTCTGAACCGACAGCCGCTCGGGGGATCGATCGGGCTGGGCACGTCGCCTTCGAGCGCCCCGCGGTCCGTCTCGACCCGGGGGTCGGGCACCGGGATCGCCGACAGCAGCGCTTCGGTGTAGGGGTGCTGTGGGTTCTCGAACAGCTCCTCTTTGCCCGCGAGCTCGACGAGGTGCCCGAGGTACATCACCGCGACCCGGTCGGCGATGTACCGGACCACCGAGAGGTCGTGGGTGATGATCAGGTAGGTCAGCCCGAACTCGCGCTGGAGGTCGCGCATCGTGTTCAGCACCTGGGCCTGCACCGAAACGTCGAGCGCGCTCACCGGCTCGTCGGCGATGATCAGGTCGGGGTCGGTGCTCATCGCGCGCGCGAGGTTGATCCGCTGGCGCTGTCCTCCGGAAAACTCGTGGGGATACCGGTTGTAGTACGAGCGATCGAGCTCGACCCGATCGAGCAGCTCCTTCGCGCGCTCGCGGCGCTCTGCTTTCGTGCCGATCCCGTGGGCCTTCATCGGCTCCTCGATGATCGGGCCGACCTTCATGCGCGGGTTCAGCGAGGACTGGGGGTCCTGGAACACCATCGGCATGTCGCGGCGAAGCGGGCGAAGCTCTCGCGCGGAGGTTTCCGTGAGGTCGATCCCCTTGAACCGTACCGTTCCTGCCGTCGGCTCGGTGAGCTTGAGGATCGTGCGCGCGAGCGTGGACTTCCCACAGCCCGACTCGCCGACGAGCGCGAGCGTCTCGCCTTTCTTCAGGTCGAAGGTGACGTCGTCGACGGCCTCGACGTCCTCGGAGCCGAACAGCCCCGAGAGGATGCCCGACTCCGACTGGAAGTACTTGGTGAGCCCCTCGATTTCGAGGATCGGGGCCTCCTCGGGGACCTCCTCGCGCTCTTCGAGGACCGAGCTCATCGTCCCTCCCCCGCGGTCGCCTCGGGGGCGGTCTCCTCCCGACCTTCGAGCGGTTCGCTCTCCCAGTAGCCCACGTCCGTGTGCTTGATACACGCCGCGCGGTGGCCATCGCCGACCTCGTAGAGTTCTGGCTCGACCTCCCGGCAGGTCTCGCGGGCGTCGGGACAGCGCGGGTGGAACCGACAGCCTCGCGGGGGGTTCATCGCGCCGGGCATCGTCCCCTCGATGGGCTGGAGGTCCGCCACCGTGCGATCGGGCCGGGGAATCGAGTTCAGCAGCGCCTCGGTGTAGGGGTGTTTGGTGTCGTGGAAGATCTCGTCGACCGGACCCTGCTCGACGATCTGGCCGAGATACATCACGTTCACCCGGTCGCAGATCTCCGCGACGACGCCCATGTCGTGAGTCACCCAGATGAAGCTCGTCCCGAACTCCTCCTGGAGGTCGTCCACGAGATCGAGGATCTGTCCCTCGACGGTCACGTCGAGCGCGGTGGTGGGCTCGCCGGCGATGA
>JAWARX010000216.1:0-4721 GCA_038893155.1 Halalkalicoccus sp. | reverse complement strand
GCAACGGGGGTGGATCGGTAATGGCGAGCGATACCACCGGCGTCGGCGAGTGGTTCGGCGAGACGGGCGCGGTCAGTCGCACGACGGGTCGGCTGTTCAAGTGGGGCTGTCTCGGCGCGACGGCGCTGGCGCTGTTTCTGATGCTCGTGTTCCTCCTGTACGTGGGAAACGACGCCTTCGCTCCCCTCTCGGCCGACCCGGGGTGGCTGCTCACGTTCGCCGGGACGGTCTTCCTGCCGATGCTGGGACTCGGTGTGTACTACTACCGCCGGGATCCTGCGGCCGGGCAGGTCGCCTACACCGCCCTCGGCCTCCCGATCGTCATGGGGCTGTTCGCGGGCGGCGTCTTCCTGTTGTTCCGTCACGTCCTTCCCCCGCGGACGTGGTTCGGGCTACTCCTCGCCCTCGCGCTCGTCTTCGCGCTCGTTCGAGCACACGAGCGGATCAGGCCCGCCGCGGGCGACGAGCGGACCGCCCTGCTCGTGGTCGGCATCCTCCTCACGCTTGGCATCCCGGGGCTCCTGCCGGGGCTGCGACAGCTCGTCCTCGCGGCTCCCGTGCTGCCGACGGTGACGGTCATGCTCGTGGCGACGTTCACCGTCCCGATCGCGGCGCTCGCGGGCTGGTACGTCCGGGCGGGCCGAGAGAGCGACCGCGCCGGCGCGGTCGCCTTCGCGATCCCGCTGGTCGCCTCCGGACTCGGCCTCGTGGTCGGTCCCGCACTCGGCGTCCTCCCGGCCGTCTGGGTC
This sequence comes from Halalkalicoccus sp., assembly GCA_038893155.1. Taxonomy (GTDB): domain Archaea; phylum Halobacteriota; class Halobacteria; order Halobacteriales; family Halalkalicoccaceae; genus Halalkalicoccus. Next base: position 3,972 of record JAWARX010000216.1, on the reverse strand, counting down.
ATCTTCGTCTCCCCGATCGTCGGGTCGCTGGTGATCTACGTCGACCGCGTCGGTAGACAGGGCGCCGGCGTTTCGGGCCTCGCGCTCCCCGCCGTCGTCGTCGCGGGCGTTCTCGCGGGGAGTACGATCGTCGATCTCGCCGGGTTCGCCGGCCCCGACACGTGGCTCACCTACGACTTTCTCACCGGCGTCCACTCCACGACGGCCTCGGAAGCGGGGATCTACCCCGCGCTCGTCGGCTCCGTCCTCATCCTCCTCGTCATCGTCCTCTCGGCGTTCCCGGTCGGGGTCGCCGCGGCAGTGTACCTCGAGGAGTACGCTCCCTCCGGCGGCAGGTGGGGTCGCGTGGTCGAACTCATCGAGATCAACATCGCCAACCTCGCCGGCGTGCCGTCGGTCGTCTACGGCGTCCTCGGTTTAGCGATCTTCATCAACCTCCTGCGAATGGGCGGTGGCACCGCGGTCGTCGCCGGGTTCACCGTCGGCCTGCTCATTTTGCCGATCGTGATCATCTCCACGCAGGAAGCCATCCGATCCATCCCCGACTCCAGGCGCAACGCCTCCTACGCGATGGGGGCCACCAAGTGGCAGACCGTGCGAAACGTCGTGCTGCCCGAAGCGACGCCGGGGATCCTCACGGGGACGATCCTCGCGCTGGGTCGGGCGATCGGCGAGACCGCGCCCCTGCTGATGATCGGCGTCCCGGCGGTCGTGCGCATCTCGCCGGACTCGTTTTTCAGTCGGACCAGCGCGATGCCTCGACAGATCCTCACGTGGTCGACGCAGATCGAGACCGAGTTCAGATACGGCGTTCTCGCGGCGGGCGTCGTCACCCTTCTCGTGGTGTTGCTGACGATGAACGCCACGGCGATCGTCCTTCGCAACCGCTACCAGAGCCAGCGTTGAATCGAACCCCTTAGGACCGCGCCCTCTCTCCGTTCGAGCATGAACGACGCGCTCGTCGCCGAGGGGCTCTCTCGGACCTACGGCGACACCGTCGCCCTCGATGGGCTCTCTCTGGCGGTCGCGCGCGGCGAGGTGTTCGCGCTCATCGGTCCCAACGGCGCGGGCAAGACGACGCTCGTGCGCGCGCTGACCGGCACCACGACGCCCGACTCGGGCACCGTCTCGGTGCTCGGGGACGCGCCCGAACGGATCGACGAAAACCGGATCTCGCTGCTCCCGCAGGCCTTTTCCCCGCCCGAACGGCTCACCGGTCGCGAACTCGTCGCGTACTACGCGGGCCTGTACGACGACCCCCGGCCGGTCGAGGACGCCCTCGGGGAGGTCGGCATGACCGCCGAGGCCGACTCGTGGTACGAGACGCTCTCGGGGGGCCAGAAGCGCCGGATCTGCGTGGCCACGGCGCTTGTCAACGACCCCGAGGTGCTCTTTCTGGACGAGCCCACGACCGGGATCGACCCCGCGGGACGCCGGGAGCTCTGGGGGCTGATCGCGGACCTCGCTGCCGGGGGTACCACCGTCTTTCTCACCACCCACGACATGGCCGAAGCGGAGGCGCTCGCGGACAGAGTGGGGTTGCTCGCCGACGGCCGGCTCGTCGAGGTCGGCTCCCCGGACGCGCTCGTCGCCGAGCACGGTGGGGAGAGCCGGCTCGTCGTCGGGACCGCGGCCGGAGGCGATGCGCTCGCCGAAAGCGACTACCGCGTCTCGGCGGACGGACGGGAGCTGACGATCCACGGGATCAGTCCCACCGAGATCGACGAGGCGGTCGCCGCGCTCGACCGTGCCGGAATCGAGTACGACTCGCTTTCCTGGACCCAGCCATCGCTGGAGGACGTCTATCTCGAGCTCGCGGGCGAGCGAACGAGCGCGGATCGAACGGCGGTCGGGGGTGACCGATGAGCGCCCGCTCGCGGACGCGCGCGGAGTTCGGAGCCGCGTGGCACTCCTTCGTCCGCCGCCGGACGGCGGTCTTTTTCACCTTTTTCTTTCCGGTGATCCTGATCGTCATCTTCGGCGCGCTCGTCACGACCGACCCGACCGGCGGCGGCCTGTTCACCGAACCCCCCGAGTACTATCTGGCGGGCTATCTCGCCGTCGTCGTGCTCTTTACGCCCCTCTCCCGAGTGGGGAGCACCGTCGCGCGCCACCGCGAGGGAAACCGGTTCGAAAAGCTCGCGACGACGCCGCTGAGCAGGACGGAATGGCTGCTCGCTCACACGCTCGTGAACGCGATCCTCGTCGCGGTTGCGAGCGCGATCCTGCTGGCCGTGCTGTGGCTGCTCACCGACGCTACCTTCGTCCTCTCGCCGCTTTTGGTCCCGTTCGTCCTGATCGGCTCGGCGGTGTTCTGCGGGATCGGCGCGCTGCTGGGCAGGATCGCGGACTCGCAGGACGGCGTGATCGCCGCCGCGAACACGATCGCCCTCCCGATGCTGTTTCTCGCCGAGACGTTCGTCCCGCCCGAACTCCTCCCCGAGTGGATGGGACCGGTGATCGACCTCCTCCCGCTCACCTACTTCTCGCGAGGCGTTCGGGAGGTCACCGTCTCGGGCGGGCCGTGGATCGCGGATCTCGCCATCCTCTCGGGGCTCGCGCTCGTTTTCTTCCTCGCGGGCGCGTACGCCCTTCCCGAGACGGACTGAGTCACGGCCCGCGTCGGTACCGTCGGAGCAGGAGGTGCGCGCAGATCCCGAGGACGAACGCTACCCCGAGGTTCCAGAAGAGCGCGAACAGGCCGATCCCCACCGACAGGGGGAGGTCCGAGGAGTTCCGGACGCTCGTGGCGAGCGAGACGGCGACGATCGCGAGCAACACCCCGAGCATGGCGAGCGGGAACGCGGCGACGAGCGCGCCGGTCGCGACCAGCGCGAGCGCGAGGTAGCCGACCCCGAGGATGAGGTTCGCGCCGCCGGTGCGCGCGCCGAACTCGTACTTGCCCGCGACGCCGTCACAGCCGTGACACATCGGAATTCCTCCTATCGGTACGGCAAGCAGGTTCGTCACGCCCATGCTCGAGGCGAGCTCGTCGGGCGAAACCTCCCGGTCGAACAGATCCGACACGAGCAGCGAGGTCGCGAGCGCCGCGTTGCCGATCGTCATCGCGAACTGCGCGGCGATTCCGTCGGCCGCACTCCACGTCGCCGCCGCCCCGAGCGAGGGGGCCGGCGGAAGGCCGGGCGACTGGACCGTAGGCACGCCGGCCGTCCAGAGCGCGATTCCCGCGCCGACGACGAGCACGACGAGCGCGCTCGCGTTCCTGTGCCCAAGGGCGACGACGCCCAGCGCGACGGCCAGTCCGAGGGCGGCGATCGGGGGGCTCCCGACCGCGAGCGAGAGGGCGGTTTCGAGCAGGATCAGTCCGACGGCGAGCTGGACGCCCCGGATCACCGGCTCGCCGATCCAGCGCTCGGCGATCGACAGCGCGCCCGTCACGCCGATCAGAAGCAGGACGGCTCCCAGCACCAGTCCCGCGAGCGCGAGTTCGGCGTACGACAGCGCGCCCGCGATCGCGAGCGCCGCCAGCGCCTTCATCGGCTCGACCGAGATCGGAAAGCCGTAGTGAAGGCCCCAGACGATCTGGAAGAGGCCGAAGGCGACGAGAACGTGGGGAAGCGAGACGTCGGTGAGCAGCGCGAGCGCGACGACGATCGGAAGTACCGTAATCGAATCTCCTACCGCTCCGGTCAGCTCGTCCGTGGAGAACTCGACCCGACGCGATTCCGAGATAGCGAACGATACGGCCACTGAAGGCCATATGGGACGGTTACATATGACGGTTCGTAGAAACCGGAGACGGTCATCGTGCGTCACCACGAAACCAAATACCATTACCTCCAACCCCCGGACCCACCATCACGGACGTCCGTTACAGTAAAAGTCCTCGGCGGAAAACTACGGGCATGAACAGAGAGGGGCGATCGAAATGAGCGTCGAGGGCGACCAGCGAGCGATCCGGTGTCTCGTCGCCAAGGTCGGGTTGGATGGACACGACCGGGGTGCAAGATC
>JAWARX010000215.1:0-4730 GCA_038893155.1 Halalkalicoccus sp. | reverse complement strand
CTCGGAGACGCGCGTCGCGATCCTCGAGGACGAACACGACGACACCGACCGGATCGAGGGAATCGAACCGTCGGGCTTCCTGAGACGCGAGGCCGAACTCCTCGATGTCGCGTGGGAGCGCATGCCCAAGCTCCCGTTCGACGAACTGGACGTGCTCGTCGTCGACCGGATAGGAAAGGACGTTAGCGGCCAGGGCATGGACACCAACGTCACCGGGCGGCGCCACTTCACGATCGCCGAGCCCGAACCCGAATCACCCGAGGTAAAACGGATCTACGTCCGCGGCTTTACGGGGAAGACGAAGGGTAACGCGATGGGGATGGGTGCGGCGGACTTCGTTCACGAGAGCGTCTTCGAGGAGCTCGATCCCTCGAAGACGCTGATCAACGCGATCACCGCGAGCACCGTCCGCGGGGTGCGTCTCCCGCCGGTGGTCGAACACGATTGGGCGGGGCTGACGGCCGCCCTCGGGACGATCGGGCCCGTCGCTGGCCCCGACGCGCGGGTCCTGCGGGTGACCGACACGATGCGTCTGCAGCGGTGTTACGCCTCCGAGCCGCTGGTCGAGGCCGCCCGCGGGCGCGAGGACCTGCGAGTCCTCGCGGAGCCGGTCCCGATCGGGTTCGAAGACGGTCGGTTCGCCGCCGACTCGCCGGAGTGATCGCTCGGACGCGAGCGCTCTCAGCGTTCCGGCTCGGCCGTGGCGCCGTCGCCGGCGTCGGCGCCGCCCTCGCCTTCGACCTTCTCCGTGACCTCCTCGATCTTCTCCTCGAACTCGTCGCTTTTCGGCCGTCGGTCGATCCGCTCGTTGATCTCCCTGAGCTGGTCTCCGATCTCGTCGAGCTGATCCTCGACCGTGCGCTCGACGGTCTCGGTGACCTCCTCGGTGACCTCGCGGGTCATCCAGTCGGGGTCGAACCGCGCCATCTTCCAGACGACGTGGACGCCGTAGGAGAGGAGGACGCCGAAGCCGAAGGCCGCCCCGATCTCCGTCCCGACGAACGCGATGAGGATTACCGAGACGAAGATCAGTGCGCCGTAGGTGAGATCGACCAGCGCGTCGACTCGCTGCGGGTTCATCGATGCTCGCCCTCCGATCGGGCCCGCCCCTGACGCTCGTTCATACCTCCACTGGTCGCCCGACACGGATAAACCCCGTTCGACGGGTCGACCCGTTCGCCTCGTCGACACCGCTTACTGGCTGTAGCCCCACGCGAACGTATGACGGCAGACCTCGGAGTCCTCTTTCGCCTCGCGGTCGCGGTCTTCGTTATCGTCACGCCGACGCTCATGTTCCTCGGGCTGGTGCGCCTGCTCGAACGCATGCGCGACGACGACCTGATCTACCGGCTCATGACCGAAGAGGAGCTACGACAGGTCAGGCGCTCACACTCGCTTGCGGGCTTCGTCGAGGAGGTCACGGGCACGCCCGCCGGCGCGACCCGCTGTCCGGAGTGTGGGGGAATCAACGCCGCCGGGATGAAACGATGCGTCGAGTGTGGCGCGCGGATCGGCTGATCGGCAGGTCGCCTCATCGACAGGTTATAGGACCGAGACTCCGACCACCGAGCATGGCACCCGAGGTGCGCGTCGAGACCGGGGCGGGCCTCGAACGGACGCTCGACCTCCGGGCGGCGCTCGCCATCGGCATCGGGACGATGATCGGGGCGGGGATCTTCGTCTTTCCGGGGATCGCCGCCGGACGGGCCGGGCTCGCGGCGACCGCCTCCTTCGGGATCGGGGCGGTCATCGCCCTGCTCGTGGCGCTGCCGGCCTCCGAACTCGCGACGGCGATGCCGAAAAGCGGCGGGGGCTACTACTTCATCTCGCGGGGCTTCGGGACGCTGCCGGGCTGTGTGGTAGGGATCAGTCTCTGGATCGGGCTGGTGTTCGCCTCGGCGTTCTACCTCGTCGGCTTCGGCGAGTACGCCGCCGCGCTCGTCGGCGTCGGCGGGCGGGGCGTGGTGGTCGCCGTCGCGCTGGTCGGCGCGGTCGCGCTCACGGCGATCAGCATCGGCGGCACCGAGAAGGCCGGCGACCTCCAGAACGTCATCGTCACCCTGTTACTGACTATCCTCGCGGCGTTTCTCACCTTCGGCGTCCTGGACTCGCTTGGGCTGATCGGCGCGGCCAGCCCGCCCGAACGCTTCGCCCCGCACGGCGTCTGGCCGATCTTCACCACTGCCGCGCTCGTCTTTACCTCCTATCTCGGCTTCGTACAGGTCGCGACCGTCGCGGGCGACATCAAGGAGCCCGGCCGTAACCTCCCGCTTGCGATGGTCGGGAGCGTGCTCGTCGTCGGCGTCCTCTACGTGACGATGATCTACATCTCGACCGCCGCCTTCGGCAGCGCGCGGCTCGCCGAACTTGGCGAGACCGCCCCGGTCGAGGTCGCGCGCAGCTACGTCGGCACGCCCGGAGCCGTTGCGATCCTCGTCGCCGGGCTGCTCGCGACGGTGTCGAGCGCGAACGCCTCGATCCTGTCGGCCTCGCGGGCGATCTACGCGCTGAGCAACGACGCGCTCTTGCCCGAGAGCGCGGGCCGGCTCAACCGCCGCTACAGCACGCCCCACGTCGCCATCCTGCTGGCGGGCGGCCCGACGCTCGTTCTCGTGGCGTTCGGCCCGGTCGAGGTGCTCGCGGAGGTCGCCTCCTTCCTTCATCTCGTGATGTACGGGCTGATCTGCCTGACGCTGATCGAGCTGCGCCGGCGCGATCCCGAATGGTACGACCCGGAGTTCCGCGCGCCGGGCTACCCCGTCCTTCCGGCGGTCGGTGCGCTCGCGAGCTTCGGGCTGATCGCCTTCATGGCGCTCGCTTCGCAGGTCATCGGCTTGCTCGTGCTCGTCGTCGCCGCGGGCTGGTATCTCGCGTACGGACGGGAACTCTCGCTTCGCGGGGCCCACGAGTGAGCGCCGGTCCCAACGTTGATGAGCCGACCCGTCGAAGCTCCGGTGAGATGGCCCGGTTTCGCGTGCTCGTGCCGGTCGACGTCTCGCGGGACTTCGAGCCTTCGGCCCAGCTCTTTCGCCTGCTCGAAGCGTTCGACCCGGTGATCCTCGGCTACTACCCGATCCCCGAGCAGACCACGCCCGAACAGGCCCGCGGACAGTTCGAAGCCGAGGCGGTCGACCGCGTCGAGGAGGTCGCCGCCCCGTTCGTTGCCAGCGGCCTCGACGTCGAATCGGTCCTCGTGTTCACGCCCGACCGGGCCGAGACGATCGACCGCGTGGCCGAGGAGTACGCCTGTGACGCGGTGCTCTCGCCCGGCGAGATCGAGCGCCTCGAACGCGTGCTCGTCCCCGTCCGCGGGGGAACGAATCTCGATCGGATCGTCGCGTTCGTCGACGCGCTCGTCGCCGAGGTGACCGTCGAAGTCACCTTGCTTCACGTCGCGCCCGAACCGGATCGCCGCGACGAAAGCGAGCTGCTCCTTCGAGGCGCGCGCGAACGGCTGGTCGAGCGCGACCTCGACGCCGGTCTGTTCGACCTCGAGGTTCGGGTCGCCGAGCGCCCGATCCCCGCGATCGCCGAGGTGGCCGCGACCCACGACGCCGTCGTGATCGGGGAGACGGCCCCCTCGCTCAAAGAGCGTATCTTCGGGGACCGACCGGAACGCCTTGTCGAGACCGTGTCCTGTCCGGTCCTGATCGTGCGAAAGGATCACGCCGCCCCGGACGCGGACGCCGAGTCGGATCCGTCCGACTCCGTGCCCGATTCACGCTCCGAAACGTCGTGAAGCGTCTCGTGAAAGCCGATCACGAGCGAGGGCACCACGACGATAAAACAGTGTTCCTCGAGCGGGATCCCCGCGACCTCGATGCCGGTGCGCTCGATGATGTCGAAGACGCCGACTTCGAGGGTGTACCAGTCCCAGAAATACGCGACCGGGTACAGAACGAGGACGGTCTTCGCCGCACGCCCGAGCGCGCCGGCCCGGCGTAACAACAGTCCGGCGACCGCGCCCCAGAAGACGATCGTGACGAGATAGGTGTAGCGCCCGAAGACGGTGATATCCAGTCGCATAGGTTCACCGAGGGGTGCAGACGGCTAAAGCGCTCCCTTCGACGACGATGACGAACGTTGATTACGGTGGACGGCCAAACGCAACCGATACGATGGATATTGCCGATATCGCGACCACTGACTACACCGAGGCCGACGTCGGCGAGCGCTTCGGGAAGATCCGGGCTGCCTTCGAGGAGACGAACCCCAAGGCGATCGTCATCACCGACGACGGCGAGTACGAGGGTATCGTCACCGAGCGTCAGATCCTCCAGTCACACGTCGAGGACAACACGAAGGCCTCGGCGTTCATGCGCTCGGCACCGGGAATCGACCGCAACGAAGGCGTTCGCGAGGTCGCACGCATGCTGGTCGAAGGCGGAACGATGGTCGCGCCCGTCTTCCACAACGACGAACTCTGGGGGATCATCACCGCGGACGCCATTTTGGAGAGCGTCCTCGAGAACCTCGATGCGATCACTGTCGAACAGATCTACACCGAGGACGTCGTCTCGGTCAACCGCGACACCACCGTCGGCCGGGCGATCAACCTGCTTCGGGAACACGGCATCTCCCGACTGCCCGTGCTCGCCGACGACGGCCAGCTCGAGGGCGTCGTCACCACCCACGACCTGCGGGACGTGATCATCCGCGACATGGATAAAGCCACGGTCGGCGACCGGGCGGGCGACTTAGAACGCATCCTCGACATTCCGGTGTACGAC
>JAWARX010000214.1:0-4781 GCA_038893155.1 Halalkalicoccus sp. | reverse complement strand
CGACTACCTTATCGGCGCGATCGAAGACGAGATCCCCACGCCCGAGCGGGACCCCGACGCCGACCCCCGGCTGCACGTCGCTCGCAGTTTCGACATCAACCGCCCCGGAACCACGTGGGAGGACCTCACCGGCGGCGTGATCGGCGGCAGCCTCGTCGCCGGGCATCTCGAAGTCGGCGACGAACTCGAGGTCCGACCGGGCCGCGAGGTCGAGGAGGGAGGCCAGTCCGAATGGCGACCGATCCGAACCGACGTTCGTTCGATCCAGGCCGGCGGCGAGCAGGTCGATCGGGCGGTCCCCGGCGGGCTTCTCGGCGTGGGAACCGGGCTGGATCCCAGCCTGACGAAGGGCGACGCGCTGGCGGGCCAGATCGCCGGGCTCCCCGGGACGCTCCCGCCGACGTGGGAGTCATTCACGATGGGCGTCGACCTGCTCGATCGGGTGGTCGGCGCCGAGGAGGGCGACTCGATCGACGAGATTTCGACCGGCGAACCGCTGATGATGACGATCGGCACCGCGACCACGGTGGGCGCGGTCACGAGCGCGCGCGAGGGCGAGTGCGAGGTGACGCTCAAGCGCCCGGTCTGTGCGCCCGTCGGCGCGAAGATCGCGATCAACCGCCGCGTTGGCACGCGTTGGCGGCTCATCGGGATCGGGACCCTCCGCGAGTAGATGACCGTCGTCTGTCTGGACACCAACGCGCTGATGATGCCGGTCGAGTGCGACGTCCGGGTGTTCGAGGCCGTAGAGCGGCTGGTGGCCAACCCCGAGTACGTCGTCCCCGACGCGGTCGTCCGCGAGCTTCGGAATCTCGCAGCAGGTGCCGGCAAGGAGGCGACCGCGGCCTCGGTCGGGCTCGATCTCGCCGAACGCTGTCGCACTATCGAACTCGAGGAGTCACACGCTGACGACGCGATCGTCTCGCTCGCCGAGGCCGGCGAGTGTGCGTACGTCGTCACGAACGACGGCCCCCTGCGCGAGCGTCTGCTCGTCGCCGGGAATCCAGTAATTGGTTTAAGGGGCCGGAACGAACTCGCAGTCACTCAGCCACAACATGTATAAACGGGTTACACTCAAGGACACGGTCGAGGTTCCTCCCGAGCAGCTCGCGGACGTCTCCGAGGGGATGGTCCGCCGGCTGCTTCAGGACAAGCTCGAAGGGCGGATAGACGAGGACGTCGGTAGCATCGTTTCGGTGGTTTCCGTCGAGGACATCGGCGAGGGCGCGGTGTTGCCGAACAGACCGGGCGTCTACTACGAGGCGGAGTTCGACGCCGTCACGTTCGACCCGGCGATGCAGGAGGTCATCGACGGGACGGTCGTCGAGGTCGTGGAGTTCGGTGCGTTCGTCGGGATCGGGCCGGTCGATGGCCTGCTTCACGTCTCGCAGATCTCCGACGAGTACCTCTCGTACGACGCCGAGAACCAGCAGCTGGCCTCGACCGAATCCAATCGAACGTTGGGGGTCGACGACGCCGTGCGCGCGCGCATCGTCACGAAAAGCATCGACGAACGAAACCCCCGGGACTCGAAGATCGGTCTGACCGCGAAACAGCCCGGCCTCGGGAAACACGGCTGGCTCAAAGAGGACCACGAGGCGCGCCAGCAAGCGGCGGGTGACGATTAGATGGCCCGAAGCCGCAAGGTCTGTCGGGACTGTCACCGCGTCCTCGATCCGGACGTGACCGCCTGTCCCTCGTGTGGTTCGACCTCCTTTACCGAGGACTGGGCGGGCTACGTCGTGATCACCCATCCCGAGGAAAGCGAGATCGCCCGCGAGATGCAGGTCACCGAACCGGGCGAGTACGCGCTGAAAGTCCGCTGATGGGGGCGGGTGGCGACGCCGATCCGGATCGCGACCCCGACGACGAGGTCGTCCTCCGCCTGCCCGAGGCGCTTCGCGGGGCGTTCAAAGAGCCGATGGGACCGATAGAGACCGACGCCGGACTGCTGGTCGGCGACGTTTCTGGCCCCCTGATCGCAGTCGGCGACGTCGTCACGTATCACTTCGAGCGGATCGGTCACACCCCCGACGTCGCCGTGGTCGACGGGCTGACCGAGCGCGAGACGGTCGATCCCGATGTCGCGGACGTTCTGGAAACCAGCGACGCCCGCCGGCTCGCCGCGAGAAACCCGGCCGCCACCCTCTCGGCGTCGGTGCTGCGAGCGCTGAGGGAGGCGATCGAAAGCGAGGAGCCGGTCGCGATCGACGTCGAGGGCGAGGAGGCCCTCGTGACCGTGCCCGCGCTCGCGCGCGCACCGGCGGGCGCGAGCGTCGTCTACGGCCAGCCCGGCGAGGGGATGGTCCACGTCCGGGTGGACGAGGAAACGAGGGAACGTGCGCGCGGACTGTTAGAACGCATGGACGGCGACCACGAGCGGCTGTGGGAACTGCTCGGCGAGTAGCGCAGCTTTCATCCCTACCGGGCGACAAAACCGTTAAATCGTCCGTGAACACATGTGTATACATGGGCGAGACAGAATATCGGAACGTCCGACTCACCGAAGCGGCCTACGAGCGCCTCGAACGGCGGAAACGACCCGGCGAGTCGTTTTCCGACACGGTCGAGCGACTTGCGGGCGAGCGATCCCTGCTCGATCTGACGGGAATCCTCGACGACGAGGAGGCGGCCGAAATGCGTGAAGCGATCGAGGAGAGCGAGGGCCGATCGCGCGACCGTCTCGACCGGCTCGCGGATCGGATGGACCCGTGATCGTCGACACCGACGTTTTGATCGACCTCATGCAGAGTGACGAGCGGGCGACGCGAACGGTGGGGACGCTGGAGTCGGAACGCGTTCCACTTCACATCTCGTCGGTATCGCTGTTCGAACTGTATCACAGCGTCGAACGGGTAGGCGATTCGACGGACCGGAGACGGCGGATCGAAGCGGTGCTCGACTCGAAGCGTGCGTACCCGGCCGACGACGCCGTGATGAAGAAGGCCGGGCGTGTCGACGGTCGACTCACGGCCGAGGGACGGGCCGTCGGAATGGGGGATACCGTGATCGCCGCGACGGCGTTCGTCTACGAGGAACCGGTACTGACGCGAAACGTCGAGCACTTCGAGCGGATCGACGAGGTCGAGATCGAGTCCTATTAGCGAACGAATACCGACGACGGCGATTCGGGACCGATATACGATCGAGCAACGAGCGGACGGTAGACAGAATGGACGGCTCGGAGACGAACGGGGGGCGTGAATCGCCGACGGAGGGACACGGGAGCGACGCGGACGGATCGAACCCCGTCACATTCGGTCGCCGCGGGGTTCGCGCGGGCTTTCTCACGGCGCTGCCGATCGCCGTCGGGGTCGGCGGGTACGGCGTCGCATTCGGCGTGCTCGCCGACGGCGCGGGGCTGAGCACCGCTGAGGCGGCGCTGATGAGCGCGACGGTCGTCGCGGGGGCCTCACAGATCGTCGCCGTCGAGCTCTGGGCGGATCCGATCCCGGTCGCGACGATTCTCCTTGCCGTGTTCGCGATCAACCTGCGGTACTCGCTGATGGGGGCGGCGCTCCAGCCGTGGTTCAGCCAGCTCTCGGCGAAACAGGCCTACGGCAGCCTGTTTCTCATGGCCGACGAGAACTGGGCGCTGACGATGCGGGATCTCGGCTCGGGAAGCGGTCAGGGCGCGTTCTTGCTGGGCAGCGGGCTCGCCGTCTGGACGTTCTGGATCGGGTCGACGGCGGTTGGAACGCTCGCTGGCGGCGCGATCGGGGATCCCGCGAGCTACGGCATCGACTTCGTCCTCGCGGCGGTGTTCGTCGCGCTCGCGGTCGAGCTCTGGGAGGGAGAGCGATCGGTCGTCCCGTGGGTTGTCGCGCTCGCGACCGCGCTGATCGCCGCCCGCTTGCTTCCCGGCCAGTGGTACATCCTCGCCGGCGGGGCGGTGGCGGGCGTCGTGGAGGTGCTTCGCTACGATGAGTGAGGCGATCACCCTTGACCCCCTCGTCGTGGGAGTGATCCTCGCGATGGCCCTCGTGACGTTCCTCACCAAGGTCGGCGGGCTGTGGCTGTTGGGCCGCTTCGAGGTGAGCGATCGTCTGGAGGCCGGGATATCGGTGCTGCCGGGCGCGATCGTGATCGCGATTCTGGGCCCCGAACTCGCTTCCGGTGGTCCCGCCGAGTGGGCCGCCGCGGGCCTGACGCTCGCGGTGATGTGGCGCACCGAGAACATCCTGCTCGCGCTGATCGCGGGCGTGGCCGGGGTCGTGGCGTTCCAGGCGGTCGTCTAAGGTGGCAACTTAGCTCTCTTCGGTGGCGTTGGCCGCTCGTCGAACGCGTTGATACTGCTCGGCGGAGATGTCTGCCTTTCGTGCAGCGTCAAGTTGGGAATCGACGATCGTGTTCTGCTGTTTTCCCCATTTCTCGGGTGGTTGCTGCCGTACGTACTCGACCCACCGTTTTATTGCTTTGACTCGCTGTGTACGATTTCGTTCGTGTTTCGCGTCGAGTCGCTCACGCCTGCTTGAGTCGTTCATACTTGTCCTCGACGTCCAGTTTCTTCCCCCAGTGTGCGAGTTCGTCGATCCTAAGGCTTTCTTCGAACAGGGTGTACAGATGGATAGCATCCTCGATGTCCTTCTGAGCATTCAGGTACAGTTTGTAGGCGATCTGTAGTTCCAGTGGACCGATCGGAAGTTCCGAGCCACCGATCCGGGCGGTAATTGCGTTTTCGAGCGATTCCCGATCGAACTCGTCGCTGGTATAGTTAACTTCGAGATGAGGAACCATCTCGTCGTCCCAAGCGACCCAGATGTTACCCCCACTCGAAAGCA
>JAWARX010000213.1:0-4833 GCA_038893155.1 Halalkalicoccus sp. | reverse complement strand
GAACGTTCCCGAAGCGCTGGCTGAGTGGGACGCCGACCCGCTCAAGCCGACTGGCCGCCTTGACGACATCGGGGGTGTTGAAGTGGAGATGGAACAGCGACGGCGATCTCATCGCTGATAGAACTTACCCTCGAAGTATAGCTGTGGGGGTCTGCCGGTTGGAACTGACGATCATATGATCCGCTCGGATGTCGCTTACCGCCTGAGCCGGGCCCGATCGCCTTCTACCTCGACCAGGCCGTCCGATTCGAGATCCGCGAGCAGTCCGCGGAGCCACTCCTCGCCGGCCTCCCCGCCGTAGTCGACCCGCACGCGCGGACCGAGTTCCGAGAGCGGGAGTTCGTCGTACTGCTTCAGCGTCCTGATGACCCGCCCGCGTTTCTGCCGGCGCGATCCCTCGAACTTCGGCTGTGTCGGCACGTCCGGCGCGGTGAAATCACCTGTTTGGTATGCGTCACACCACTCCCGGAGGGGACAGCCCATCTCGTCACACCGGGGCGTCTTGGTGCAGGCGACCCCGCCGAGTTCCATGGTCGCGTTGTTCCAGACGCGCGATTCGCCCGCGGGCATGAGTTCGCCCGCCGCTTCCTCGAAAGGCGCGTCCTCGTCTGGAACGTCGAACGCGCGGTAGAGCACGCGCTTGACGTTCGTATCGACGACCGCCTCGCCGTTGTTGAACGCGAAACTCGCCACCGCGTTCGCCGTGTAGGGGCCGACGCCCTGCAGTTCCTGTAGCTCATCGGGCCCTCTCGGGAACTCCCCATCGAACTCTTTTATTATCTGGCGGGCGGCCTCGTGGAGGTACTTCGCGCGGTTGTTGTAGCCCAGCCGGTGGTCGGTCCAGAAGCCCACAACCTCGGCGCGGTCGGCATCCGCGAGCGCCGCGGCGTCGGGCCAGCGGTCGAGAAACTCCTCCCACGCCGCCTCAACGCGCTCTAACTGTGTCTGCTGGCTCATCACCTCGCTGACGAGGATTTCGTAGGGGTCGTCGGTGCGACGCCACGGAAACTCGCGGTGATCCCCCTCGTACCACTCGATCAGCGACTCCCGAACCCCCGTGAGATCCTCGGGAAGCGACTCCCCACTGCTCATTCGAGCGGGGTACGAACGGGGCAGGTTTAGTCCCCGCGATTCCGCTCGTCCGTCGCTCGCCGAGACCGGCCGCCGGTCGAAAGCTGTATTCTCCCGGGGTGGCTTCCCGCCGGTATGAGCCTTGACGAACTGACTGGCGACGTCGAATCCGCGTACTCGGAGCTGGACGACGAACTCGCCGTCTCGCTCGACAGCCAGACGAAAAACGAACTCGCCGTACTGACGGCGGCGCTCGGACCCGAGAGCACCGACGACCTCGTACGCCGGGCGATCCATCTGCTGTTTCAGACGACGACCGATACCGGTCAGCTAGATCTCCACTTCCGGCGGAACTACGACGTCACGTACGACGAGTACCTGTCGGGGATGACCTACGAGGAGATGAGCGGCGGGACGGTGCCGACCGAGCAGGGCGACGGCAAAGAGCGGCGGTATCAGTTCTAAACGAAAGCCCTCGCTCGCTCTTTTTATGTCCCTACGAGAGGCCGCTTTGCGGCCGTTCTGGGCTGAGCGGCGACGAAGTCGTCGCGAGGAGTCATCGAAGCGCCGTCGGCACTTCGAGATCCCGGAAATCGAAGATTTCCGAGGACCATCAGGATAGCCTGGTCGCGGCGTCCGACAGCGCGGGGCCGCCGGCCCCGCTGGCCGTTCGAGCGGCCTCCGGCCGCGAGAAGACCGGACGTCGCTTCCGGGAACCAGCCCTTCCCCGCCCCTCCCGTGCGGCCGCCGAAAGTGGCGGCCGCGCTCACGGACCCTCTGCGTCCCGTTCGCAAGCGAGGTTACGTAGCAACCTCGCCCCGCTCGAACCGGCCACCGCACGCACCGCAAACGCTTACCGCAGCCACATCCGCCTCCGCTACTCAGCCGTCGACGGCCGCGATCGCCTCGCCCAGCAGGGAGATCCCGAGGGCGATCTCCCGCTCGGTCACGTCAAGCGGCGGGAGGAGTCGAAGGGTTTTGTACCCGCAGGCGAGCGTGAGCAGGCCCCGTTTCAGCGCCGCCTCGATCACGGCCTCGCGGCGCGCTTTCGAGTCGAACTCGACGGCGAGCATCAGCCCCTTGCCGCGCACGTCGACGACGCCCTCGGGGTCGGCGTCCCGGAGCAGTTCTTCGGCCTGTTCGCCCCGTTTTTGGGCGTTTTTCAGCAGATCCGCCTCGCGGATCGCGTCGATCGTGAGCACGCCCTGCATCGACGCGATGACGTCGCCGGCTCCCCACGTCGAGGAGATCCGCGCGCGCTCGTCGGGGAACACGTCCGACCGCGAGACCGTCGCCCCCACGCGAAGCCCCTTCGCGCACGTGATCACGTCCGGCTCGATCGGGTAGTGATCCGACCCCCACATCCGACCGGTTCGGCCCAGCCCGGTCTGGATCTCGTCGGCGATCAGCAGGACGTCGTGTTCCTCGCACGCACGCCGGACCTCCTCCATGAACGCCTCGCTCGGGATCCGATAGCCTCCTTCGCCCTGGATCGGTTCGAGGACGAGATAGGCGAGGTCGTCGAGGGGAACGTGGCCCCGTTCTGGGTCGAGCTTCGAGGCGAGCGCCGATTCCCCCTCGCGGAAGAAGCCACAGCCGCACGTCTCGGGCGTACAGCGCCTGTCGGTACAGTACGGCACGTCCGCGATCCCGGGGATCTCGGGATAGCCCCGTCGCTGGACGGATTTCGAGCGGTTCAGGCTGAGCGCGCCCAGCGTCCGGCCGTGAAACCCGCCCTCGAAAGTGATTCCGCGAGTTCCCCCGGTGGCGTCGTAACAGATCTTGATCGCGTTCTCGACGGCCTCGGCCCCGGAGTTAGAGAGGAAGACCCGGTCCATCCCGTAGGGCTCGCCGAGTTCGATCAGGCGGTCCATGAGCTGCGTCGGTCCCGGCAGTTCGGGCTCCTCGGGGGTTCCGGGCGAGCCGACGTAGAAGTCCTGGCCGGCGATCTTCGAGGGGTCGACGAGGTCGAACTCGCGGAGGCGATCGAGAATAAGAGGGTTGTTGTAGCCGAGCGGGGCCGCGGCGACGTGGCTCGTGAAATCCAGCAGGACGTTGCCGTCGACGTCGGTACAGAAGGGGCCCTCCGCGTTGGCGGTGACGTCCCAGACGAAATCGTAGACGTACGTGCTCCTCGCGGCCGTCCGTCGATGGTGAGCTGCCCACTCGCTGGCGCGATCGCCGGGCATCGTCCGCACCTGCGGTTCGGCCGTCTCTCGGTTCATGTCGGACGGTAGCGGCATGACGGGGTAAATCGTTCGTTGTGGTGCCGACAGTATTTGCCGGCCGCTACAGCAACACGACGGCGGTCGCAACCGCGGCGATCGCGAGGAGGACGCCGGTCCAGACCCCGACCTGCCGGGCGAACGAGCGGTTGGGGCTCGTCGCGGCGAGCACCGCCTTGACAACGAGGCTCGAGGCCGTCGCGAGCAGAATGGCGATCACGGCCACGTCGTGCGAGAGCGAGCCGGTCCGGTAGAGCACGACCGCCGAGGTCGCCGCGCCGGCGCTCGAAACCAGTCCCGACAGCGCCGCCGTGGCGTAAAAGCCGGCGGTGCCGAGGTGGGCCTCCGCGAACGCGCCGGCGACGACGATCAGCAGGAAGATCGCCCCGAAACCGAGCGCGTTGCGCAGCGAAAAGGGGCTCTCGAGCTCCATCTCGACGACCTCGCCCCAGTCGGCGATCACCGCGGCGATGAGTATCGCGCCGATCGTCACGGCGACGAGCGGGACGATCGCACCGAAGAGGGGCGCATCGACGGTGAACGCGAGCGCGATCGCGAGGTTGCGCACGGCCATCGCGGCGTCCGCGAGCAGGATCGCCGCCACGGCGTACGAGGCCGCCTTGGGGCGCTGGCGGACGTGATCGAGCATCGTGCCGACGACCGCCGTCGAGGAGGCCAACCCACCGAAAAAGCCGGTGACGGCGATTCCCCGGCCGCCGTAGGTGCTGACGATCGCGTAGTTGACGATCCCGATCCCGGCGACCGTGACGACCATCAGCCAGACCACGCGCGGCTCGACGGCCACCCCGAAGCCGGCCGCGCCGATCGGCACGTCGCCCGGCGGCAACAGCGGATAGACGACGAACGCGAGCACCGCGAACTCGGTCGTCGAGCGCAGCTCCTTGCGGGTGAGGCCCCACGCGAAGCTGTGGAGTTCGCGTTTGAGGACGAGCAACAGCGACGAGAGGACGGCGACGGTGACGCCTTCGAGCAGCCGGCCCGTGCCGACGAGCACGCCGACGCCGTAGGCGACGAGCATCGAGACGCTGGTCGTAAGCGAGAGTCCCGACTCCTCGACGAGCAGCCCCTGAACCGCGAGCAACAGTCCCTGGGCGGCGACGAACAGCCCGCCGATCGCGAGCAGCAAGGGCTGATCGAGGACGGTAAAGACCGCCGCAAGCAGGCTGATCAGCGAGAACGTGCGGATCCCCGCCGACTTGTGCGACCACTCGCGTTCGAGCCCGAGAAAGAGCCCGAGCGCACCGGCAAGAACGATTCGGAGCAGATCCGCGTCGATAGTTACGAACCCGATGCCGTTCACGTACGGGGTACACGAAGCCGCCTGTTAACGCCTCCGCTTCACAACTCCACGTAACGGGTCTCCCACTCCCGACGGGCTTCGATCTCGCGTTCGCCGCGGCGCGTCGGCGCGTAGTAGTTCGTCCGCCGGTCGCGCTGGCCCTTCTCGACCAGTCCCTTATCGACGAGCGTATCGAGGTTCGGATAGAGCCGCCCGTGGTGGATCTCCGTTTCGTAG
>JAWARX010000212.1:0-4861 GCA_038893155.1 Halalkalicoccus sp. | reverse complement strand
TAGTACAGCGGCGGGTGGCCGTCGACGCGGAGGCGGTCGCCGATCTCACCGAGCGGGCGGGCGGCGATGTTGGCGGTGAGGGCCTCGTCGAGCCAGAGGCTCTCGTGGCCGATCCGGTACAGTCGCAGGGACGCGCCGACGAACACGACGGCGAGGAGGCTCGCGGTCCAGCGGTTCGGGTCGGAGGGGCGTATGCGTCGACTCACGGCTCTCGGGGACGGTCGTCCCGGCAGGTAGTAGAGAAACAGTGACGTACGTAATAAGCATGTGGTCTATCGAGACAAGACAAGGGTTAATTGGTCGGTCGCCGTACCGGTGGGCGTGACCGTCGCGGAACGCAACGTCGCCGACGCGACCGCGGTGTCGGCAGGGGGGACGGTTCGGACGTCGATCGTACTGCCCGCGTACAACGAACGCGAGAACGTCGGCCCGCTGATCGAGGAGCTACTGGAGACGTTCGCCGGCCCGGAGGCCGCCCCGTACGCACCGATCGAGATCGTCGTCGTCGACGACGGCAGCACCGACGGGACCCGGGAGCTGCTCCGCGACCTCGCCGAGGAGATCGGACGGCTACGGGTCGTGCTGCTCCGACGGAACTTCGGTCAGAGCGCCGCGCTCGCGGCGGGGATCGATCACGCGATGGGCGAGTGGATCGTGACGATGGACGCCGACGGACAGAACGATCCCGCGGACGTCCCCGAGCTGCTCTCGACGCTGGCCGAGGGCTACGACTGTGTCAGCGGGTGGCGCCGGGATCGGTCGGACCCGCTCTCGAAGACGGTACCCTCGGCGATCCAGACGCGCCTCGCGTGGGTCACCGGCCCCGACATCCACGACTTCGGCTGTACGCTCAAGGCTTACCGGGCCGACGCGCTTCGCGACATCGACCTCTACGGCGAGGGGCATCGCTACATCCCCGCCAAGCTCTACAAACGGGGCTATCGAATCACCGAGCGGCCCGTGAGCCACCGGGAGCGAACGGCGGGCGAGACGAAGTACGGCTGGGCGCGCCTGTTCAAGGGCAGCATCGACCTGCTCTTTCACGTCTTCTGGAACCGCTACTCGACGCGGCCGATCCACTTTCTCGGCACGGTTGGGCTGCTCATGACGATCATCGGCGGTCTCATCGGCGTCCACGCGGTCCTGATCAGGGTGGTCTACGGGATCCCGTTGAGCCCCCGCCTTCCCCGACTGATCCTCGTCGTCGCGCTCGTACTGTTCGGCTTCCAGCTGCTGATGTTCGGTTTCCTCGCAGAGATGCTCACGAAACGCCACTACGCCGACGAAAAGACGTATCGAATCGAACGAGTTTACGGCCGAGAGCCGATCGCGACCGAGCCGTCCGGCCGCCCGGAGCGTGAGACGGAATGAGTCGCGAGCGGGCGTCGAGAGACGCCACCGCCGCGCCAGAGCGGGCCGGCGACGAGCGCTACACCCGGCCGGAGCTGGTCGATCTCGGCGGCAAGCCGGTCACGCTCAACCTCGGCTGCGGGACCGACTCCAGGGGGATCGGCGTCGACCTCAACTACGGGACCGCCGACGTCACGGCCGACCTGAACGAGGGGATCCCGGTCGAGGACGACGCCGTAGACCGGGTGATCGCGGAACACGTCCTCGAACACCTCGAAAACCCCTCGTTCGTCCTCCGGGAGATCCGGCGCGTCCTCCGACCCGACGGGCGCGCGACGATCGAGGTTCCGAACGTCGGCTGGCTGCCGGTGCGGCTGTATCTCACGCAGGACCCCCATCGATTCTGGGAGCATAAGATCCCCGATCGGGCGGGCCACTGGCTCGCACGGCGGCTCGGGGATCCCGATCCCGACCGGACCGCCCACCTCACGCTGTGGACGCCCCGGCTGCTCGCGGACCACCTCGATCGCGCCGGGTTCGACTACGAGCTCCACGATCGCGATCACCTGGTCAGGAACGTCCGGGTGAGCGCACGGCCCGCAAGCCCGGAAAACGGCGCACTCGCCGACCAGACAGAGCTAATCCACGGGCGCGACTGGGAGACGCTGATCGTCCTCGATTCCTGTCGGTACGACTACTTCGAGGCGCTGTACCCCGAGTACTTCGAGGGGGGGCTGAGAAAAGTTCGGTCGCCGGTCGATCCGGAACACGGGTACGCGACCTCGACGTGGTGCAACGGGACGTTCAGTGGCTACTACGACGACACAACGTATCTCTCGACGACCCTCCGGATCAACTCCCGGCGGGCCGTCGACGGCTTTCACGCCGGCGAGCGGTTCGGTCGCGTCGTCGACCTGTGGGAGACCGGCTGGAACGAAGCCTACGGCACGGTCCTGCCCGAGACGGTCAACGAGGCGGTGCTGGAAGAACGCGACCGCACCGAGCGAACCATCGTCCATTACTCCCAGCCTCACTTTCCCTACCTGAGTCTCGATCCGCCGGCCGCCGCGAAGGACAACGACCTCGAGAAACGGACGACGCGCCGGTTCAAAGCCCGCGCGGAGATCGGCTCGACGATCCGACACGCGCTGGGCGACGACGGGGCACGGACGCTGCTCGAAACGCTCGGCGTGGGACCGCTCAACCCGATGGACGAGATCCTCCGGGAGCACGGCCCGGCGACGATGGAACGGGCCTACAGGGAGAACCTCCGTGGCGTGCTCGAATCGGTCGCCGCGCTCGTCGAGGAGCTTCCGGGCAGGACCGTCATCACGGCGGATCACGGCGAGCTGCTCGGGGAGAACGGCTACTACGGTCACTCGTACGTACCCGACCACGAGGCGGTCTCGACCGTCCCGTGGTTCGAGGTCGCGGGCGTGAGATAGCGCCTCCCTATTCCCGCACGTAGATCACGGCTCCGACCGCCGCGCTCGCGACGAGCATGCCGTTGAGCAGCAGCGCGAGCGCGACGCCCTCGGCGACGGTCGCCCCGACCTGGACGAACAGCGACGCGTAGATCGCCTCCCGGACGCCGAAGCCGCCGATCGAGATCGGGAGAAAGAGGATCACGGAGGCCAGCGGGATGAACACGAAGAAGTGGACCGGCGCGACCGCCATCCCGACCGCGCCGGCGAAGGCGATACACGAGAGGACGATCACGACGTGAAACGCGACCGACAGCGAGAGCGCGAGGGCGACCAGCCGCGGGGTGGACTTGTAGCGCTCGACGGTCGCGTGGAACTCGACGACCCGCTCGCCGATGTCGAATCGCTCGGCGCCGGGCAGCGACCGAACGAGCGTCGGGACGTGTCGCGAGAGGCGATCGCTCCAGAAGAGCGCGGAGAGCGCGAACACCGCCGGAAGGAACACGGTGTAGACGACCAACCGGACGAACGGCGGGACGGTGCCGACGGAGGCGGCCGCGGCGACGATGGCGATCCCCAGCAACGAAACGAGGCCGGTGAATCGCTCCATGAACACGCCGGAGTACGCCTCGAACTCGTCGTAGCGAACCCGGAGCAGTCGTGCTTTCACCGCGTCGCCGCCGACCGTCGTCGGGAGAAACGAGTTGAAGAGCTTGCCGATGTAGTAGTACGACCAGACCGTCGAGAACGGGGCGTCGCGGATCCGCAACAACACCTGCAGTTTCTTCGCGCTGATGGCGTCGCCCGCGACGTACAGCCCCGCCCCGAGGAGGAGATAGCGGGGATCGACGGTCCCGATCGTCGCCGCGAGCTCGCCGACGTCCGTCGACCACAGCACGCCGGCGAAGATCGCGACGCTGAGTGTCGCACGCAGGAGAAAGCGTTTCGAAGACATGACGCTACTCGACGTCCGGCAGGAGGCTGTATAAGACTGCTCAACTGGCGTCGAACGTCGGCCGATCACGTCGAGCGGTCGTCCGCTCGGGAAAGACCTTCCCCGGATTCAGCGTTCCGGCGGGGTCGAGCGCGCGTTTGATCGCGCCCATCGTCGCAACGCTTGCCTCGCCGTGCTCCTCGAGTAGATACTCGCGCTTTCCCTGCCCGATCCCGTGTTCGCCCGTCGCGGTCCCCCCGAGTTCGATCGCGCGCCGGACGATCCGTCGGTATACGCCCTCCGCGAGTTCGACGTGGTCCGGGTCCTCGAAATCGACCAGCACCGTGTAGTGGACGTTGCCGTCCCCGGCGTGGCCGAAACACGGAATCAGGAGGTCGTGTTCTGCGGCTAGCTCTTTCGCATACCGGATGATCGCGGGGTAGTCGCTGATCGGAACCGTCACGTCGCCGGGGTGGATGGGGCTGAGATCGGGCTCGTAGGCTCGCGCGGCGTACGCCAGTTCTTTTCTGGCCTCCCAGAGGGCCGCCATCCCCTCTTCGTCGGCGGTCTCGAACTCGCCGACGCCGTGAGATTCGAAGATCGACCGC
Source organism: Halalkalicoccus sp. (assembly GCA_038893155.1). GTDB lineage: Archaea > Halobacteriota > Halobacteria > Halobacteriales > Halalkalicoccaceae > Halalkalicoccus. Next base: position 545 of record JAWARX010000212.1, on the reverse strand, counting down.
CAGAACGCGATCTCCTCGTCGATCCCGTGGTTCGCGTGGAATTCGAGGAAGATCATCGGCGCGTCGGGAAGGCCGGTGTCGAGATACCGGTTTGCCATCCGTGCCGAGAGCCCGTCGATCAGCTCGATCCGCGCGACGTCGACCCCCGAGCGAACGGCATCGAAGACCGCCTCGGTCGTCCCGTCGAGCGAATCGAAGATCGCCCGCCCGCCGCGGATCCGCTCGGGCCGACCGGCGAGTTTCAGGGTCGCCTCCGTGATCACCCCGAGAGTTCCCTCGCTGCCGACGAGAAGCTCGGTGAGGTTGTACCTGCTCGAGCTCTTGACCGCTCGACTCCCGGTCGAGATGACCGAGCCGTCGGCGAGAACCGCTTCGAGCGCGAGCACCCAGTCGGCGACCTCGCCGTATTTGACCGTCTGCATACCGCTCGCGTCGGTCGCGATCATCCCCCCGACCGTCGAGATCTCGCCCGAGGAGGGAAGCGGCGGGAAAAAGAGCCCCTCGCTCGCGACGTACTCCTCTACTGCCGAGCCGATGATCCACGG
>JAWARX010000211.1:0-4862 GCA_038893155.1 Halalkalicoccus sp. | reverse complement strand
GGAGCACCGCGGGGCCGGCGACGCCCACCGCCGGCCCGCCGCGGGCTTTGGTCTCGGCGCTCGCGTCGGCGACGTTCTCGATCTGGGTGGTCGCGGGCCGCTCGCTACTGACGCCGCCCTGCATGAAGCCAAAGGCGCCGTCGGAGCTCCGCGGGCGCTCGGGCGGGTGAACGCGGATCCCCGTATCGCCCGTGACGACCAGATCCCCCTTCTCGATGGCGTTGAGGACTTTCGTGTACGCGCGCGGGCGGTCGCGACTGCCGTCTTCGCCATCTCCGGGTTCGACCACGACCGCACAGTCCATCTCGATGCGCTCGACCTCGATCCACTTTCCCTCGTAGCGGATCTCGGTCGGGTGGTTCGTCGTCGAATAAAAGCCCGGCGGGACGACCCTGTTCTCCGGTGCGGGTTCGATCCCGGCGTCGACGGGGTCCTCGAGGGTCGCCCCGTTCTGGTTCAGCTGGTGGAGGATCTCGTACAGCGTCGCCTCCTCCTCGGCGGAGACGCGCATCCGGGCGTAGCTCTCCTCGTGTTTGCGCGTGCCGACGTCGAACTCCTCGACGTCGAACCAGCCGCCCATGTCCATCACGATGCCGAAACACCGCCCCATCATCCCCGAGTCGATGATGTGCCCCTCCAGTTCGACCGTGCGCGAGACGCTCATACGGGAGGGGACAGGGCGACGAGTGAAAGCCCCTGCGCTAGACGAGCGCGTCGACGACGCCGAGGGTTTCGAGGACGAGCCACGCGATGAAGGCGACGTAGATCCCCAGAAGCACCCACGCCTCCCAGTGTTCGAGCTCGAAATCGGTTCGAAGAAGGGTAAACAGCGCGACCGTCGCCAGCACGAGGACCGCGATCAGGGGGACCGCGACGCCGAAGTCGATCGTCACCGTCCCGGCGGTGGCGAGTCCGACGACGACCACGCCCGCGGGTACCGCGACGAGCAGGTCGAAGACATTGCTCCCGAAGACGTTGGCGATGCTGGTGACGTCGTGATCGCGCTTTGCGGCCGCGACGCTGACGAACGCGTCGGGGAGGCTCGTGGCGGCCGCCACCACGGTGAGTCCCCAGACGAAACTCGGCGTGCCGAAGAGGTCGCCGAAGCCGATCGCGGCCCTGAGAAGCGCCTCGACGCCCACGAGGATGGCCGCGAGGCTCGCGAGCAGGTACGCCCACTGTCGCTTGGCGTCGATCCCCGAGACGGCGGGCGCGTCGTACTCGATCGTGTCCTGATACTGGATGAAGAGATAGAGGAGGTAGGTGCCGAGGGGGATCAACGCGAGTCCGGGCGTGATCGTCCCCGAGACGCCGCCGTCGACGACGGGGTAGTAGATCACCGCAAAGGAACACATCAGCAGGAAGACGGCGACGGAGATGATGTAGAACTGCGCTTCCTTGTAGACGACGTCCCGACCGGCGTCGAGCGAGCCCGGGCTCGCGAGCGCGGCGAGCGCGGGGATCACGAGCACGTTGAAGATCGCAGAGCCCACGATCGCGCCGACCCCGAGTTCGAACTCGCCGTGGATCAGGGGCGCGAGCACCGCCGTCGTGAGTTCGGGAAAACTGGAGCCGAGTGCGACGACGATCGAGCCCTGAACGATCGCCGGCAGACCGTAGTCCGCCGAAAGCCGGTCGGCCGAGGGTTCGAGCCAGCTACCCGCCTTCCAGACGCCGGCGGTGCCGAGAAGCGTCAACAGGACGTACCACGCGAGCGCCAGCATCGCTCTCGGGTTTCCAGCGGACGGGTAAACCGGTGTCGTTGTGCGGTGCAAAGAGCGAACGGGGTATCGGGCAGTGGCGTCTCGGGCCGCCGTTATCGGTTCGCGATCCGTGCCCAGGAGTTCGCGCCACGGACGTGCATCGTGACGAGTTCGCTGCCGGGTTCGATCTCGTATTTGAGGATGTCGCCCGTGTCGTTGTCCGTAATGAAAAAGCGCGTTCCGTCGCGTCGCCACGTGATCGAACGGGGGTTGGTCGTCTCTTTCAGATCGAGGACGTCACCCGAGAACGCCGCCGTCGAGAGTTTCCACGCAGTACCGAGGTGGTACTCGTGGACCTGCCGGAGACCCGTATCGACGAGGAACAGCCTCGTTCCGCTTTCGTCGAACTCCAGCCCGCGGACGGCGTTTTCGTTGTCCGAGATATCGAGCCGGTAGCCCAGCTCGGCCGTCTCGACGTCCCAGTTCTCGTCGAGAACCCACTGGAACACCGCCCGTTCTTCGCGGTCGTCGATATAGAGGCGACTCCCGTCGGGCTTGAAATCGAGATCGTGACCACGAGTCATCTCCTCTTCGAAGTTCCTGAACCCGACGAGTTCGGCCGTCGTCACGTCCCACCCTTCGATGTCGTACTGGTAGAGCTCGCGGCGGTTCCAGACGTACATCCGTTTACCTCCTCCGTTTCTGAGCCACAGCCCGTGGCCCGAGGACTCGGTCCAGCCGTCCTCCAGATCAAGGTCGCCGTCGAACTCGTAGTGGCCGATTTTTTCGGCCGTCGTCACCGCCCACGGCTCGCCCCGTTCGTCCTCGCGGCTCAGCTGGAACATCCGCGTGCCGTCGGGACTGAACTCCGTCGATCGGATGTTCTCTCCCGCACTCTCCGCGTAGAACTGCGCGCCGGTGAACTCGCCGTGTTTGACGCTCCACGGTGCTGCCTCCGCGAACTGGAAGTAGAGATCGCCACGTTCGAGCGTCCCGTCCGGGAGCGACCCCTCGTTTTCCTCGACGATCTCGGGAGCGAGCGACGCACCCAGTATCCGCGAGGAGAACGTAAGCTCCTCGCCGTCGATCACGCAGCGATCGTCGCCCCCATCGGTAGAAGCGTCGTCACCGCCGGCCGTGGCCGTCCCCGAGGCGATCCCGAGGCCGGTCAGTCCCGCGAGCGTCATCGCGGTACGCCGGGTCACGCGTGGCCCGCCCGCTTCGGGATCGGTATCTCTGCCGGGTTCGGCTCGTTTCCGCCCGTCGTGTCTGGACATCATCCGCCCAGTCCCGCCAGAGGTAGATGGGCGCTTATAATTCTAGTATATAATTCACTATGTGTCGAGTTTCTAGAATGAGGACTATATATTTATTCGGTCTCGAACCGATAACGATGCGAGTACCTGAACGCTTGCCCGCTTCGACCGATAGTATATGATCCTCGCGTTCCTTTCGCGTATCATGTGCGGACGCTACGCCCTGTTTACCCCGCCCGACGAGCTCGCCGAACGGTTTTCGGTCCCCGTTCCGGATATCCGGCCGACGTACAACGCCGCGCCGTCCCAGCACCTGCCGATCGTCCCCGACGACACAGAAGAGATCCGCCTCGCGCGCTGGGGGCTGACCCCCGCGTGGGCCGACGAGAGGCGCGACCTGATCAACGCCCGCGCGGAGACGATGGCCGAGAAGCCGAGCTTCGAGAACTCGGAGCGATGTCTGGTTCCCGCCGACGGCTTCTACGAGTGGGTCGAGGGAGGGGACGGGAAACGACCCTACTACGTCGCCCGCGAGGACGGCGAGCCGTTCGCGATGGCCGGCCTCCGGACGCGCTGGACGCCCCCGACACGACAGACCGGACTGGACGCCTTCTCGGGCGGAGACGCCACGGACGACGGCGAGCCCGAATCGGTCGAGACGTTCGCGGTCGTCACGACCGAGCCCGCGGGGATCGTCGAGAAGCTCCATCACCGGATGGCGGTGATCCTCGACCGGGAACGCGAACGCGAGTGGCTTGCCGGCGAGGAGTTCTCGCTCGCGTCGACCGACGAGCTTCGGGCCCATCGGGTCTCGACGGCGGTCAACAGCCCCGGAAACGACTCGCCGGAACTGATCCGGGAGGTCGCGGATGTCTGAGCGCGTCTACGACGCGGTCGTCTTCGACAACGACGGCGTGCTCGTCGAGCGGACCGACAGGGGGGTGCTTCACGGGGCGATCCGCGAGACCTACGACGAGTTCGGCGTCTCGCCGAGCGACGAGGAGGTAGAGGCCTTGCTCGGCGTGACCCGCGATTCGGTCGCGGAACTGGCCGCCGCCTACGATCTGGACCCCGCGGAGTTCTGGCACCGCCGCGACATGCTCACCTCGCGGGCCCAGTGCGAGTCGATCCGAAACGGCGGCAAGCCGCTGTACGAGGACGTCACCGCTCTGGACGAGCTGTCGCCCACCCTCGGGGTCGTCAGCAACAACCAGCATCGCACCATCGAGTTCATCCTCGATCACTACGATCTGCACCCCTACTTCGAGACGCATTACGGACGGGAGCCGACGCTCGCGGGGATCGACCGCAAGAAGCCAAGCGGCTACTACATCGAGCGGGCACTCACCGATCTCGACACGAGAAACGCGCTGTACGTCGGCGACAGCGGCGTCGACGTGCTCGCGGCCAACGAGGTCGGCGTCGACTGTGCGTTTATCCGCCGCCCCCATCGAACGAACTACGAGCTGCCCGCCGCGCCGACCTACGAGATCCGAAGTCTAGAGGACCTGCCCGTGATCTGCCGTGGGGACGGAGAGGCGTTCCGGCCGGATATGGAATCAGCTACGTAGGTCGAGGCGCCAGTAGGGCGCATGCGACTCGCACGCGCGATGACGGCGGACGGACCCCGCGAGGGGGAGTACCGGGACGGCGTCCTGCACGCCGAGGACGGGGAGTACGAGATCGATCGCGAGGAGCTGCTCGCGCCGTGTCGCCCCTCGGCGCTGTACTGCGTCGGGCGAAATTATGCGGAGACGCTCGATCAGATGGACTACGAGCGCCCCGGGGAGCCCGACTTCTTCATCAAACCGCCGGTCTCCGTGATCGCTCATCGGGATCCGATCGCCTATCCCTCCTTCACCGAGGAGTTCACCTACGCCGGTGAACTCGCGGCCGTGATCGA
>JAWARX010000210.1:0-3977 GCA_038893155.1 Halalkalicoccus sp. | reverse complement strand
CAAAAAGCTTATTCTATTTGATAATTTTTGGCGGTGTAAACCGTCGGATAGCTGTCGTCTCGTTGTTCGTGGGCTTCGCTCTCCTCGGTGTGGCGATGCCGGCCGCCGGAGGGGGCGGCGAGATCCTTCTCGAACAGGAGCTGATCGCCACCGACGAACCCGGCGAGATACACGTCGTCTTCGGGTTTTCGATCCCCGAGGCCGTGGCCGAACTCTCGAGGGAGCTTCCGGCGGGTGCGACGGCAGACGAGACGGACGGTTTCGCGGTCACGGACGACGGTGAAACCTACGAGTGGGACGGACGGACGAGCGAACCGACCCTCTCCTATACGGTCGGGGCCAACCGCACGTTCGATAGCGGCGGTCTGCTCTTTGCGGACACGGGCTCGTGGGCGCTGGTCGAGCGCCCGCGGACGCCGGTCAGGTGGGCGTGGACCGGCGGGGAACGGGTCACCCTGACCCGGAGCACGACGACCGAGACCGGCAGCGTCGGCGCGCATTCGGCGTTCCTGGGCGAGAGCGCGCTCGAGATCCGCGAGGTCGACGGCGAGACGATCACGCTCGTCGCACCGTCGGCGGCGTCGCTCGCCGAGTCGCCAGACGACATCCACGCGGCGATCGCCGATGTCTCCGGAGCGCTCCGCGTCGGGGGACAGAACGAGGCGACGTTCGTCGTCGCCGCGCCCGTCGAGGACTGGTGGGGCGTCCGGGGCCTGCAGTTCGGCGACTCGGACGTCTGGGTGCGCGCCGACAGCGAGTTCGACGCCGACAACGTCTGGGTCCACGAGTACGTCCACACTCGACAGACCTACAACGCCAACGACGAGGTTCGGTGGTTCACCGAGGGGACGGCGGTCTACTACGCCGCCCTGTTGACCTTCGAGCGCGGGGACATCGACTACGAGGCGTTCGCAGAACGCCTCGAACGCGGCGAGGCCTCGCCCCACGCCGACGACGTGCTCGCCGAGCCCGACACGTGGACGCAGAGCCCCGACTACCACAAGGGCGCGCTGGTCGCCGCCGCGATCGACCGGGAGATCCGGCTGGCGACCGACGGCGAGCGCGACCTCCAGGACGTCTTCCGCGCGATGAACGACCACGACGGCGAGGTCGGCCAGGAGGAGTTCCTCTGGTTCGTCGAGGACGCGGGCGGACCGGAGGTCCGCGAGGTGGCTCGCGAGTACACCGAGACGGAGGCCGGACCGACGATGTGGGACGAGGAGACCCACGAGGAGGCGTTCGGGCTGAGCGCCCCACGGATGGAGTACGCGATCGCGGAGACGCGCGTCGAGGGTGACTACCGGAACGGAACCGTCGAAAAGCCGGTCGAACTGGTTCCCGGCGAGCGCCTGATCGTTACCGGGCGCGTCACCAACGCGGGCGACGCGCCGGGCGAGTACGAGACACGCGTCACGGACGGCGAGGCCGAATGCACCGTCGAGGGCCGTCTCGAATCCGGCGAGAGCGAGTCGATCGCGGTCGAACGAACGTTCGAGGAGCCCGGCGAGTACGAGATCCGGGTCGCCGAGGAGACCCTCCCGGTGCGCGTCGTCGAACCCGCGACCGCGACGGTCACCGACGTGGAGCCGAACCGAACGACCGTCGGAGCCGGCGAGTCGATCGGCCTGACCGCGACGGTCGAGAACCGGGACGATCGACCCGGAATCGCCGACCTCGAACTCGTCGTCGACGACGAGGTCCGCGACTCCCTGACCGTTCGCCTCGACGCCGGCGAAACGACGCGGGTGACGCTCTCGACCGCGTTCGACGAACCGGGTGAGTACGAACTTCGGGGCGGTGAGCACACGCAGGGCGGGACCGTCGAGTCCTCGCGGGTGCGCTCGGCCCAGGCCGGCGTCGGCGTCCCGGCCGCGATCGCCGCCCTCGTTCTCGGGGGGCTTATCGCAGCGCGTCGGCGATGACCGGCGCGACGCTGACGGCGCTTTCCGCGCGCTCGATCGTGTCGGTGCCGTAGACCCGCTCGACGCCCGCCCGCGCGAGCTTCGTCCGGGCGTTCCCCGCGAGCATCGGGTGAACGCAGGTCACGAACACTCTCTCCGGTCGTTCGAGCGCCGAAATCGCCTCGCTCATCGTCGAGCCCGTCGCGATGATGTCGTCGACGATCACCACGTCCCGACGTTCTACTCCGACGTCGCTGGGCGTGATCTCGACCTCGTCGCCGGAGTGACGAATCTTCTCGAAGTGATCGACCTCGCCCCCGCCGTAGGAATCTCGCACCCGCTCTGCGAGATCGATCGCCCCGGCGTCCGGCGAGAGGAAGACGGGATCGGCGAGCTCCGGCAGGGGATCCGCGAGCACCGTCGCGCCTTCGAGCGCTTTCGCGGGCACCGAGAAGTGCTCGACGACGCTCTCCTCGTGGGGCGAGACGGTCAACACCCGATCGGTGGCGGTGCTCACCGCGCGGGCGACCGCCCGGACCGAAACGGGCTGGCCCGTCTCGAAGGCCCTGTCCTGGCGGGCATAGCCCATGTACGGCAGGACGGTCGTGATCTCGCTCACGCCCGACTCGCGCAGCGCGTCCTGGAGCTGGAGCAGTTCGAGGTGGGCGTCGCTCGTGACAGTCGAGGCGACGATCACGGCCGAGTCGGTCTCGACTTCGGGCGCGGCGGCGAGCAGCTCGCCGTCGGGAAACCGCTCGAACTCGACGGGCGCGAGCGGCCGGTCGAGCTCGCTCGACAGCGCGGCGGCGAGCGTCTGCGAGGCGGAACCGGGGACGATCATACCCCCAATGCACCGGGCGCGCTAAACCCGTTTTCGGTCTCGGGGGCTCCCGCCGACGAGCATCGCACACACGCCCGAGACCCCGAGCGCTCCCGAGCGCCACCCGTCGCCCGCGTCGACGCGAAGTGTTCCCTCTGCGGTCGCGCCGTAGACCGCCTCCCCGACCGCCAGTGCCGCGAACGGTTCGGGCGTCTCGCGCTCGCGCCACTCGCCATCGTAGACGAACAGCCCGCCGTGCTCGTCGAGCGCACACGCCCGCCCGAGTTCGCCAGGCGGTGATTCCCGATCCGTCGCGACTCGCTCGAACGCGCCGTCGAGATCCCGCATCCAGCCGTTGCCGAGCCGGTAGAGCCCCGAATCCGTCGCCGCGAGCGGGGTTCCCGGCGTCGAGACGTCGTTTGCGCCCGCCAGCCCGACGTGCTGGAGGTCGTCGCCGACCCGGTAGACGCCCTCGGGGGTCGCGAGTAGGTCTCCGTCCGCTCCTCGAACCTCGTCCGCCTGCCCGATCTCGCTCCACCCGCCGTCGTAGCGGGCGATCTGCCCCTCGGGGGAGACGGCGATCGGCTCCTTGCTCCCGCAGACGGCGACCGCGGGCCCGAAACCCGTCGGTTCGCCCCCGATCAGCACGTCCTCGTCGGTGGCGACGACGAGGCCGTCGATCCACGCGAGGTCGCGGGCGCGACAGCGGTGCTCGATCCCGAAACTCCCGATGGAATCGCCCGAGACCGAGACCCGAACGACGCCCAGTTCGCTCGCGAGAAAGAGGGTCGTCTCACCCGAGCGGTCCGCGTAGACGCGTTTTTCCTCGATGCTGCTCATACCGAGGGTTCGCGCCCGGGCGTGAAATGGCTGTTCCGGAATCCATTTGACCCGTCGCTCCCGACGGAGAAGCGATGGACGTGTTCGGATCGAGCGGGACGCGCGGGGTTGCGAACGAGGAGATCACGCCGGCGTTCGTCCTGCAGGTCGTGGCCGCCGCGGGGGCGGTCTGGGAGGCAGACCGCGTCGCGATCGGTCGCGACACCCGCCACACCGGACGCATGCTCGAAAACGCGGCCGTCGCGGGCCTCCAGAGCGTCGGCTGTGACGTTGCGCGCCTCGGCGTCCTCCCGACGCCCGGCGTGCAGGCCCTGGCCGTCCGGCCCGGCGCCGGCACCCTCGACGAGCTCATCGCCGGGGTCGACGAGGGGCTGCTGGTGTTCAGCCTGGCCGGCCTGCACTCGGGCGTGAACCCG
>JAWARX010000209.1:0-4875 GCA_038893155.1 Halalkalicoccus sp. | reverse complement strand
GGCACCTACTCGGTAGCCTGCAGGCACGGAGCGTTCGACCGAGCGTACGATTTCTGGCTGCTCGATCTGGACGGCACGCTCGTCGACGTCGAGTGGCCCTACGTCCGCGAGACGTTCGATCGGGTGGGCGAGCGCCTCGGACGCGAGTTCTCCGCCGAGGAGGCCCGGAGCCTCTGGTACGGGCTGGGCGGCGAACGAGACGGCCTGATCGAGGCGCTCGAACTAGAGCGTGCGCCCTTCTGGGCGGCGTTCGACGAGGTCGAGACGCCCGCCGAGCGGATCGAGGCGACCGCGCTCTACAAGGACGCCGCGTTCGTCGCCGACATAGAAGAGCCGGTCGGGCTGGTCACGCACTGCCAGCCCTTCCTCGCGGGACCGGTTCTCGACCGGCTGGACATCGCCGACTGGTTCGACACCGTGGTCTGCTGTTCTGACGAGTTGGGCTGGAAGCCCGACCCGACGCCGGTCGAGCGCGCGCTTTCGGATCTGGGCGTCTCGGGGCGGGGCGTGCTCGCCGGTGACGGCGCGAACGACGTTGGCGCGGCGTGGAACGCCGGGCTGGACGCGATCCACGTCGAGCGCCACGGAGCCGCGACGCGGGGCGTCTGCGTGCTGGGCGATTACCGGGTGAGCAGCTTCGCCGACCTGGACCTCGCCGCAGGCGGGCTACCGACCGAAGCCCGGTAGCGCACCGACGTCGGCCCCTCGGATCGCTTCACGAAGCGTTCGAACCCCCGGCTTTTCGATCCGGTCGGGGTTCGCGAGCGCCGTCACCCGCTCCTCGCCGAGCGACACGAATCCACAGTCGAGTTTCTCGGCCGTCGCCCGCAGCCCGAGGCCAGCGTCGCCCCTCCCGTCGGCGACGTTTCTGGCGGGGCTCTCGTGAGCGCGGGCGGCGAGTTCGAATCCGTCGATCGCCTCCACGAGGTCGTGGCGCTTCTCGCCGCGTTCCTCGGCGAGGTCGACGATCGCATTCGAGAGCGTCGTCCGGAGTCCGGAGTCGGTCGGCCGGTTAATAAAGCGCAGATCGCGATCGACGAGATCGGCCAGTCCCTCGATCCCTTCGGGGTTGCCCGGCGCGACCACCAGCCCCCACTCGCGGCTCCAGCCGCCGAGGTCCACAGTTGGGGTCTCGCGCTCGACCGGCCCGGAGACGACGGCGAAATCCGGTACGCCCCGGTCGAGACGCCGCAGTCCCTGCCGGCTGCCGACCGCGAGGTACCGGGGTCGATCGAGCTCGTCGAGCACGCGCGAGAGCAGCGGGTCGTCCTCGCCGACGCCGAAGATCGCGGGCGGACGGACGTCCGGCGAGAAGAGCGTCACCGACACCGACTCGCCGGCCGCCAGATAGGCAGTGTCGGGGCCGACCTCGACGACCCCGTCGGCCTCGACGAGGCTGGTTGTCGCGCCCGAGCCCTTGTCGACGGGGTACGCGAGCGTCTCGCCGTCGCTTTCGAGCAATCCGACCGGCATGAGCCGGGTGCGCCCCTCGCCGTACCGTTCCTCGGTCGCCATCTCGGCGTCGACCGTCGAACTGGGGGGCTCGGGCAGGCCAGCTGCCTCGCGGATCGCGGGCGCGACGAAGTGGCGAAAGATCATGAGCGCCGAGACGGGGTAGCCCGGCAGGCCGACGTACGCCGACTCGGGAAACCGCCCGACGAGCATGGGTTTGCCGGGTTTGATCGCCACGCCGTGGAGGAGGAGTTCGCCGCGTTCCTCGATGACCCGGTAGATCACGTCGACGGCGCTCGCGGACGTAGAGCCCGACGAGAGCACGAGGCCGCACTCCTCGGCGGCCTCTTCGAGAATGCGCTCCATCTCCCCGTAGTCGTCGCCGGCGTGGGGGTACAGGACCGCCTCGCCGCCCGATTCCTCGACCGCCGTCGCGATCGCGTAGCTGTTGACGTCGTAGATCTGCCCGCGCTCGCTGTGGAGCGTCTCGCCCGGCCGGACCAGCTCGTCGCCCGTCGAGACGATCCCCACCCGCGGTTTCGCGCACACGGGCACCGAGTCGACGCCGAGCGCCGACAGCAGGCCGATCTCGCGTGCCGTGAGCCGCGTTCCGGGTCCGAGCGCGCGTTCGCCGCTCGCGACGTCCGCGCCCGCAAGCATGACGTGATCGCCCGGCGCGAGCGAGGTGCGGATCTCGATACCGCCTTCGACCTCATCGGTTCGCTCGACCATCACCACCGCGTCCGCGCCCGTAGGCATCACCGCGCCCGTCGAGATCTCGGCGCACGCTCCCGGTTCGACCACGACGTCGGGTTCCTCGCCGGCGTGGACCGCCCCGGCGAGATCGAGCACGGCGGGGTCCGCTTCGTCCGCCCCGAACGTATCGCGCGCCCGGACCGCGTAGCCGTCCATGCTCGCGCGGTCGAACCCCGGGACATCGAGTTCGGCGTCGATCCGTTCGGCGAGGACGCGCCCGCGGGCCTCCCGCAAGGGGACCGCCTCACTGTCGCCCCCGAGATCGAGCGAGGCGATCGCTTCGTGGGCCGTCTCGGGCGCGACGAGGTCGCGAAACTCCTTGCGGGAACTCATGGGGACCACTCCCAGTTCTCGACGGCGACGCGTTCGCCTTCGGCGATCCCCTCGCGCTCCTCGGGGACGACCACCCAGCCGTCCGCGAGCGCCACGCTCGAAAGCACGCCCGAGCCGCTGACGCGCGTGGGCAGGGCGGTCGGTTCGCCGCCGTTCTCGCCGCGATCGAGCTTCACCCGCGCGAACGTCCGGATTCCGGGCTCGCTTCTGATCTTTCGCTCGAGGGTCGCCTCGGTCGTCGGATGGTCCTCGCAGGGCATGCCGCCGGCTTTCTTGAGCGCCGGCCGGAGGAACTGCACCGCGTTGACGATGCAGGCGACCGGGTAGCCCGGCAGCATCAGCACGGGCGTGTCCTCGACGACCCCGAGCGCGACGGGATGACCGGGCTTCAGTGCGACGCCGTGGACCAGCACCTCGCCGATCTCCTCGACGACCTCGGGGATAAGATCGCGCTCGCCGACCGACGAGCCGCCCGTCGTGACGATCAGGTCCTTCGTCAGGTCGCGCTGGATCGCCGCCCGAAGGGCCTCGCGGTCGTCGGTGACGATCTCTCGATACGTGGGCCGCCCGCCCCAGCGGTCGACGAACCGCGAGACGGTCAGCGCGTTGGTCTCGATCACTTCTCCCGGCTGGGGGTCGGCCTGCACGAGCTCCTCGCCGGTCGGGATCACCGCCACGGTGGGTCGTTCTCTCACTTCGACCTCGTTCAGCCCGACGGACTTCAGCAGGCCGAGATCCGACGGGCGGATCCGGTGGCCCGGCTCGTAGAGCGTCTGGTCCTCCGCGACGTCCTCTCCTACGGGTCCGACGTTCTCGCCCTCGGCGACGGCGTCGCTGATCTCCAGTTCCCTCGCGGCGTCGCCGCTCGAGCGTTCCGAGGCGCTACGCGCCTCGCGCTCGGCGACCTGTTCGATCATCACGACCGCATCAGCTCCTTTGGGAAGTTCGCTTCCCGTGTGCACGCGCACCGCGGTCTCGGGGCCGACCGACTCGCCCTCCCGCAGCAGGTTCGGCGAGCGGTCGCTCGCGCCGAAGGTGTCCTCGGCCCGGACCGCGTAGCCGTCCATCGCCGCCCGGTCGTAACCCGGCACCGGGTTCGGCGCGGTCACCTCGCTCGCGACGGTGCGTCCGTCCGCGCTCGCGAGCGACACCCGCTCGGTCCGATCGTGGGGCGAGACCGCATCGAGCAGCCGTCCTCTGGCCTCCTCGATCCGCGTGCGCTGCTTGAACCCCGATCGCTGGAGGTCGTCCTGACTCATGGACGGGAGTTGCGGGGCTGGGAATAAAAGCCTGCGTCGCCGACACGCTTATTTCACGATACCGATACGTTGCGGTATGGTCGTCTCGCCGGTCGCACTCGTCGTCCTCGTCGTCGCCGGAGCCGTCGCTCTCGGCTCGCTGCTGGTCGCCGGCCGGGAAATCCGCCTCGCCTACCGGGTGCTCTCGACGCCCACAGGGAGAGTAAGCGACCTGCTGACCGATACCGAGGGAGCGATCGAGCTCCACGGCACCGCACGCGTCGCGGAGGAGACGCTCTCGGGACCGTTTACGGGCGCGGACTGTCTCCTCGTCGAGGCCGTCGTCGAGGAGTACGAGTCCGGTCAGCACGGCGGTTCGTGGACCGAGATCGACTCGCTCGTCCAGTCGGTCCCCTTCCTGCTCGAAGAGGGCTCGGGGAGCGTGCTGGTCGATCCTCGCATGGCCGACGTTCGGGTCGGGAGGGACACCGAAGAGATCCGCGTCGACGGCGGGACGGCCCCGCCCGAGCGCGTTCGACGCTACATCGAGGAAAACGACGCAGTGTCGTGTGAGAACTCCCGGCTGGATCTGCGGCTGTTCTCGGTAGCGACGGGCGCGGATCGTCGCTACACCGAACGCCGGCTCCGCCCCGGCGGCGAGGTCTACGTCCTCGGCGAGGCCCGATCGGAGACGGGGCGGGCGGGCAGCGTCAACAGCGTGATCGGCTACGGTTCGGACGTCCCCTTCCTGATCGCCGATCGTTCGCCGAGCCGGGTCGGGCTCGCGGCGCTTGCACGCGGCGGGCTGTCTCTCGTTCCCGGTCTGCTGGCGCTCGTCGTCGCCGGGTTCGTCCTCGTCGCGTGACCGCGGGCTTTTTCGCCCCCGGTTCCCTATCGGCGGGTATGTCTGCCCTGCGCGAGGCGCTGCGAGAGCTGCCCGAGACCGTTTTCGCGGACCTCCTCGAATCCGAGGCGGCCTATCTGGTCGTGATCGACCTGCCGGGTGCGACCGGCGAGACGACAGAGATCACGACCGAAGACAGGCGAATCCGGATCGAAGCCCGCCGCGAGAAGACGGTGCCGGGCGACTTTCGCT
>JAWARX010000208.1:0-3789 GCA_038893155.1 Halalkalicoccus sp. | reverse complement strand
GAGTATATCTGAAATGTCGCCCGGAACACTAACGACCGGTCTCATCCCGTGGCGGCGTGCCGCGTCGACCGGGAAACCCTCGTGCCGGGCATGCGCGGTCCCAGAGGGCCCGCGCAACGAACCGCAGACGCACTGCGCTCGGCGGCGGAGCCGCCTCACGTCTCGCGGTTTCGAAGAAACCGCGCATCTGTCGCACACCCGGGTTCGCCGTGCGATCATCGCTCCCGAGTGGGTATGCTCCGCCGGGGACTAGAGGTGTGCACTCCCAGTAGCGCCTCGGGCGGATTAAGCCCTCTGCCTACGCGCCGAAGCCGTCTTCGTCCTCGTCGTGCTCGACGAGCGGGCGGACCCCCACGGCATGAAAGTCGCTTTCGGGGTTGCCCTCGTCGGGCTGGAGGACCTCGACCGTCTCGCGCGAGTCGACGTGCTGGACCGCGAGACCGGGCGTCTCGCCGGTCGCCGCGTGCGGGTCGCCCGAGAGGGGTTCGGGCCCGCGTAGCGTGACGAAGACGTACTCGTCGTCGGGCGATCCCCACATGATGTCGGGCGCTTTCGCGGTCTCTATCTCCTCGATCACCTCGTCGCTCTGGGGGTCGATCACCAGTCCGTCGCTCGTCTCGCGGTTGACGATCCACAGCTCCTCGTCGAGGAACCAGAAGCCGTGGGCGTCGTAGCCGCCCGAATCACGCGCGACGTCCTCGTGGGTGTACTCACCCTCGACGACCTCGCCCGTCTCGGGATCGATCGGGCGGTGCTCGTTCGCGTCGAAGACGTACCACTCGCCGACGCCCCCGTCGGGGCGGTTCGAGGGCGCGCCAGCGGTGAGGTAGAACTTCTCGTCGTCGGGGTGGGCGATCGTCCCGCAGTTCGCCCGGACCTGCTCGGGCGCGATGACCTCGCTGACCTCGAAGGCCTCCCAGTCGACGATCACGATCCCCGAGTGGTCGACGCCGGGGCCGAGGGTGTGATACGAGTAGCCCGTCCCCGTGTAGTCGTGACAGATCGGACGGCCGCGGACGCCGTCCTCGTCCGGTTCGAACTCGTCGGCTCGCCCGTCGAAGACGGGGTTCTCGTCGACGACGATCCGATCGCTGATCGAGAACTCCTCGGCACCCGCTTCGAGGTGGGCGTCGATCCGGGCGATCGTCCCTTCACCGATCACGTCGGCCTGCAGGGCCGCGTCGTCGGGCGTAAAGCCCGCGAAGTGCGTGCCGGGTCCCGTCGGGCACGAACCGACCAGCTCGCGGTCCTCGGTGCGAAACACCAGGGTCTGGCCCGCGTTCGTACACGCGATCGCCGCGTAGGCGTAGTCCGAGCTAAAGGAGATCATGTGCGGCGTGATCGCGCCCTCGTCGTTCGGCGTCACGCCCTCGAACGCGTGGAAGTCGATCTCCTCGACCAGCTCGAATCCGTCCCCGACCGGCTCGTAGATGTAGCCCGTATCGGTGCCCTGATCGAGCCCCCAGACCTCGTAGTTCGATCGATCGCCGGCCTCGGTGGCTTCGTCGTCCGAAGCGCCCTCGTGCCCGTCGTGCTCTTCGTCTCCGCCCTCGTCGGCGCGACCGACACAGCCCGCGATCGCGAAGCCGCCGGCGACCGCACCGGACGTCAGCACATCTCGTCGCGTCACCTGTCGTGGCATGCGGCAGTATCGGATCTTCAATAGATAAAAAATCGACGGTTTGACCCTCAGAGATGGCAAATACCGGCGAAAAACGTCGGCTCTTACAATCGTCGTGAGGCGTTCTTGATGGCGGCAAATACTGCGGGCCGGCGAGCGCCGAGGACAGCTATTTGCGCCCCCTGCCGGTATCGTCCCCATGGCCCTTCCCGATCGAGACGCGCGCTCGCGTCGCGAGTACCTGAAGGGGCTCGTCGCCCTCGGTGGCGTCGGAGCGCTTTCGGCCTGTCTCGACGCGGCGGACGACGTCGAGATCCCGACCGGCGATCCCCACGACCGTCCGGACCGCCAACACGCCTGGAACGCCGTCCTCTCGGGCGACGACGGGAACGTCGTCCCCGCGCGCCATCACGTCCTTCTCTCGCTTTCGCTCGCAGCCGATCCGACCGAAGCGGATCGCGAGCGCTTCGAGCGGGCCTTGGAGGGTCTCGAACGCGCTTACGAGTGGAGCCACGAGGGGCTTCTCGTCACCGTCGGCTACACGCCCCGGTACTTCGATCGGTTCGGCTCGGCGACCGATCCCGATCTCCCGGAACCCACCGCACTCACCGGGTTCGAGGATCCCGACTTCGAGGACCGCGACCTGCTGATCCACCTCGCGAGCGACCACTCACGGGCCGTTCTCGGCGCGGAAGAAGCCCTCCTCGGCGGGATGGGGGAAGTAAACGGGGTGAGGGTCGAGGAGTCGATCGACGGCCTCGTCGCCTCGCGCGAACGCCTGACAGGGTTCGTCGGCGCGGGCCTTCCGGCCGAACACGGGGAGACGCCGGGCGTTCCCGACGCCGGACAGGTCCCCGAGAACGCCCCCTTCTTCATGGGATTTCGATCGGGGTTCGACCGCAGTCAGGCCACGGAAGACCGCGTGACGATCGAGGGCGGCCCCTTTGCCGGCGGCACGACCCAGCACGTAGAGACCCTCTCGATCGATCTCCGCCAGTGGTACGACCAGGACTCGCGGTTCCAGCGCGTCGCAAAGACGTTCAGCCACGAACACGCCGAGCGGGAGCTCGTCGGCGAGTACGGCGAGAAACTCGAAGGATCGAACGCGCTCACCGACGAGCGGATCGCGAGCACGATCGAGGACGCCCGGCGACACGGCGTGGTCGGGCACGCACAGAAGGCCGCTCGCGCCCGCGAGGACGGCGAACCGTTGCTCCTTCGCCGGGACTTCAACACCACCGACGGCGATCGCCCCGGTCTGCACTTTCTCTCCGTACAGCGCAGCATCGACGAGTTCGTCCACGTGCGCGACGCGATGACCGGCCGCGACGTCGCGGACGAAAGCGGCGTCGGCCCGCTTCTCAACAACGGCCTGCTCCAGTACGTCACGGTCCGCCGCCGCGGCAACTACCTCCTGCCCCCGCGCGAGAAGCGGGCCTTTCCCGGAGCGTGATCCGGCAACAAATGCCGCTATTCGTGTCGACCGCTGGTTGGAAACACGCGACTGAGCCGCTGATCCAACCGGCTGGAAGCGAAAATACTACTCCCAATCCGGTATCTGACGCTCGCGCGCGTCACAGCGCGTAGTCGGACTCGCGGAACTGGACGTACCGGCCGTCGCGGAAGCCGAACTTGGTTTTTCGGTACTGTAAGAGGAGCCGGGTTGCGTCGAACCCGGCGGCGAACTTCCGGCGGAACATGTCGTAGCCACCGCTTTTCGCGAGCATGCGGTCTGCGGCCCGGAACGTGCGGTCCCAGTCGGCGGGGGTGTAGTCCTTTACGACCTCGGCCATCGAGACGTTTCGCAGTATCTCGTCGCCGATCCGCCCCTTCCACGTGGCGTTGTAGCTCGTGAGATCGCCGATGGCCGCGAGCCGACCCGCGATCTTCCCGGAGCGAACCGCGACGTGATACCCGCCCTCGTGGAACGCCGAGGTGGTGCCCATCGCCCCACCGACGACGGCGATACCTGCTCTAGTGGGCGAGTCGATCGGCCGGGTCGAGGAGATCGGATACGCCTCGGTGCCCCCGCTCTTTCCGCGGTCCTCGACGAGCGGGAAATCGCTCTCGACGTCGTAGCGGTCGCCGTACTCGCGTTCGAGCAGCCGCCGGAGGTACTCCGCCCCCGAGGGGAGTCGCTCGTCGTCCGGTTCGAGCAAGGGATATTC
>JAWARX010000207.1:0-4898 GCA_038893155.1 Halalkalicoccus sp. | reverse complement strand
CGCTGGCCGATCTCCTTGCGGGCGATCCGCGAGGCGTGTTCCTCGCGTTCGACGTTGAACACCGTCATCTCGAGTTCGTGGGCGACGAGCGCCTCGTCCGCGACGATGAAGACGGGTTCGAGCTCCTCGCCGCTCGGCGAGGTGCGCTCGCCCATCGAGATCTCGACGTAGTTCAGATCGGGGTTGAGCATCTCGCCGGTTTTCGAGATGGCGATCCGCACGGCTTCGTCCGCCGTGGAGACGTCGTAGACCGGCACGGCGGCTTCGACGACAACTCGACAGTCCATGGTCAGTGTGACAATCACGAGCCAGGGGTATCAATGTTGCCCGCGACCCGAAACCCACAAACGCACGCGCTCCCGACGGACGGGCGATGGCGCTGGAACGCGGGGCGATCCCGATCGAGAGCTGTCCGGGCGGGCTGGATCTGCGGCTGACGCTCGAAAGCGGCCAGTCGTACCACTGGCGGCGCGAGGACGGCCGGATGTACGAGGGGCGCTCGGGTGGGTGGTACTCCACGATCGTCGACGGGGAGTTCGTTCGAACACGGCAGACCGAAGAGCGACTGGAATGGGAATCGACGACCGACGCCGTCCCGTACCTTCGGGAGCTCCTTCGACTGGACGACGATCTGGACGCGATCGTCGCCGCGGGGCCCGAGGACTCGCTGCTCGAGGAGGCCTACGCCGCCCATCGCGGGATGCGCATCGTGAACGATCCCGTCTTTCCCTCCCTGATCTCGTTTATCTGCTCGGCACAGATGCGCGTCTCGCGGATCCACGGGATGCAGACCACCCTTTCCGAGCACTTCGGAGCGAGGATGGAGATCGACGGCGGGACGTATTACGCCTTCCCGACGCCGGAAGAGCTCGCGGACGCGAGCGTCGAGGAACTGCGCGAGTGCTCGCTGGGCTATCGCGCGCCGTACGTCAAGGAAACGGCCGAAATGGTCGCGAGCGGCGAGGCACATCCCGAGGATGCGCTGGGGATGGACTACGAGGACGCCCGCGACTCGCTTACCCGCTTCGTCGGCGTCGGAGAGAAGGTCGCCGACTGCGTGTTACTCTTCTCGCTTGGCTACCTCGAAGCCGTGCCGCTGGATACGTGGATCCGCACGGCGATCGCCGAGCACTACCCCGAGTGCGATCGTGGCTCGTATCGCGAGACCTCGCGGGCGATCCGCGACCGGTTGGGTGGGGAGTACGCCGGTTACGCACAGACCTACGTCTTCCACCACCTCCGGACCGAGGGCACCGCGGAGGCGAAGGTCGACCCCTGATACTGAAAGGCTATGTGCGCCGAACCCCAACGGCGGACGATGGGTTCAACACCGAACCTGCTCAACGGCGCTCGGCGGGCGATCAAGCCGCCGATCCACCGGTTGTTCGACTGGTCGTTCGGCGGGTACGCGATGACCGACAACACCGAAGAGGAGTACGTCGGCACGGTCGACCTCCCGCAGTCCGATCTCGAAGAACTGCTCGCGGAGGCGGGGTTCCGGCGCAACATCGTCTCCTCGCTCAAAGTTCGCGTCGACGGCAACGTCTCGGACGGCTCGTGGGCGTGGCGCGCAGCGCCACTCGCGGACTGGCAGCTGCACGTGATCCTCCACGACGTCGGCGAGGCAGTCGAGGCGTACGCCCACTGGGAGTACTCGTGGTACACCCACCCGATCAAACACTACGGGGCGACCGACTGCAGCCCCGAGAAGGGCGTCGAGATGACCCGGGCGTTCCTCAGGAACTACCGGAGCGAGGAGTATCCCGAGGGCATCCCCTTCGAGGTGGAGTCGTTGTACTGGCGAAAGCCGTGGTATCTCACCCACCTGCACAACGCGAGCGAGCGCATCAACGGGAACCTCGAGAAGCTCGAACAGTGGGCGAGCGGGCTCGGGCGCCGGATCAGCGCGCGCCGATCGTAATTCGTGTGGGGGTAGGATTTTACCGCTGGGGCGCGAGGTGGAACTATGGACCGAACGCGCGCACACGTCCTCGTCTCCGGCACCGTCCAGGGCGTCTACTATCGCGCGACGACGCGCGACACCGCCCGCGAACACGGAGTTTCGGGCTGGGTGAAGAACCGCCCCGACGGACGCGTCGAGGCGGTGTTCGAAGGCACGGAGGAGGATGTCGACGCGATGGTCGGCTGGTGTCACGAGGGCTCGTCGGCCGCACAGGTCGAGGACGTCGAGGTCGAGTACGAGGATCCGGAGGGGATCGACGGGTTCGAGATCCGGCGGTAGGCGACGATCCCCCACGGTTAACCGCCCGCCGGTCGAAGCCCGCGTATGATCACGGCAGCACGGATGGGCGCGGTCGACCGTAACGCCGCGGCGCTCGGCGTCAGCCGGAAACAGCTCATGGAGTCGAGCGGCAACGCCGTCGCGCGCGCGGTGCGCGCGGAGGCGAGCGAGGGCGGGTCGGTGGCGATCGTCGCCGGACGGGGCAACAACGGCGGAGACGCGCTGGTCGCCGCCCGCTTTCTCGATTCGTACGACCTCTCGGTCCACCTGTTGGGTCGGCCCGAAACCATCTCGACCGGGATCGCCCGCGAGAACTGGGAGGTGCTCGAACGGTCGAACTACCACTGCGAATCCGTCACCGACTCGGCGGAGATCGATCTCGGCGACCCCGACGTGATCGTCGACGCCATGCTCGGCACCGGGATCAGCGGCGACCTCCGCGAACCCGAAGCGAGCGCCGCCCGCGCGATCAACGCCGCCGACGCGACGGTCGTCTCGGTGGACGTCCCGTCGGGCGTCGACGCCGATTCGGGCGACGTCCCGGAAAGCGCCGTTCGCGCCGATCGTGTCATCACCTTTCACGACGGGAAGCCGGGCCTCGCGGATCTCGATTGTGAGGTGATCGTCGCCGACATCGGGATCCCCGCGGCCGCCGAGCGCTACGTCGGGCCGGGCGATCTCGACCTCGGCGCACCGGATCCCGACACCGAAGTCCGGGCGTTCGTCGTCGGCGGCGGGCCCTACACCGGCGCGCCGGCGCTCGCGGCGCAGGCCGCGCTGCGCGCGGGTGCGGATCTGTCCTTTCTCGCCTGCCCCGAGTCGATCAAGGACGTGCTCGCGGGCTACGCCGAGGATCTGATCGTCCAGCCCTACGGGAACGACCGGCTCGGGCCCGAGCACGTCGAGGATCTGATCGACACCGCGACCCAGTACGACGACGTGGTCGTGCTGGGTCCCGGGCTGGGTACCGCCGACGAGACGCTCGACGCGGCCCGAATCTTCATCGAGGAGTTCGAGGGGCCGATGGTGGTCGACGCCGACGCCCTCTCGGTCGTTCCGGATGTGGAGACCGAGGCGACGCTGGTCTGTACGCCCAACCGGAAGGAACTGGCGGGGATGGGCGGGCCCGATCTCGACGATCTCGAGGCGGGAGTCGACGAAATCGAGGCCTTCGCCGCGGAGCTGGGCCACGTCGTGATGGCGAAAGGCGAGGCGGACGTGGTTTCCGACGGCGAGCGCACCCGGATCTCGACCCGTGGCACGCCGGGGATGACCGTCGGCGGCACCGGCGACACGCTCGCGGGCATCACCGCCGCGTTCGTGAAGGGGGCGGATCCCCTCGATGCCGCCGCCGCGGCCGCCTACGCGAACGGCCGGGCGGCAGAACGGCTCGATCGGGGCGGCGGGCTGCTCGCCTCAGACCTGCTCGACGAACTGCCGACCGTAATCTGGGGGGAGCGATGACGGACGGATCGAGCGATCCCGAGCACACCGGTGGAGACGAACGCGATCTGACCCACGTCGACGACTCCGGCGAGGCGCGGATGGTGAACGTCGGCGGGAAGCCCGACACGGCGCGGCGGGCGGTCGCAGCCGGCGAGATCAGGTTACAGCAATCGACGATCCGCGCGATCCGCGAGAACAGCACCAAAAAGGGAGACGTGTTGGCGACGGCTCGGATCGGCGCGATTCAGGCGGTCAAACACGCCTGGGAGACGATTCCGATGTGTCACCAGATTCCGATCACGAACGTCGACACCGATTTCGAGGTGGGCGACGAGCGCGTCCGGCTGGAAGTCGGCGTCGAGACCACCGGGAAGACGGGCTGCGAGATGGAAGCGTTGGAGGGCGTGACGACGGGCCTGAACGTCGTCTGGGACATGGTGAAAGCCGCCGAGAAAGACGAGGAGGGCCAGTATCCGGGCACGCGAATCGAGAACGTGCGGGTGCTCGAAAAGGAAAAGCGGGTGTTGGAGTAGTGAGGCGACCAAGCGCCCCGCCGGATCAGACCGTCGGCGCGACGTTCTGGTTGATCCGGAACAGGTTCGACGGGTCGTACTCGTTTTTCACCGCGACCAACCGCTCGTAGCTCTCGCCGTAGGCCGCCCGCGGGACGTCCTCGGCCTCGTCGAGGAAGCCGGGGAAATTCACGTAGATCGCGTCGGTCGAGAACGCCCGCATCTCGTCCCAGACTTCGCGGGCCCATGCGACGTTCGCTTCCGACTCCGTCGGGTCCTCCCAGTTGGCTTCGATGGCGAGCAGGAACGGTGCGGATCGGTTCGTGAACGCGGTTTCATTCGGTTCGATGCGGGCGATCGCACCGCCGAGTTGCCAGACGTCGACGGTCGAGAGCGCCGAGGGCGCGCGTTTGCCCGCGTCGACGAGGTGCTTGATACACTCGTCACTCAATCCCTCGAGATACAGCGACTTCCAGTAGTAGTTCATCCCGTCGGGATAGTCCTCGTCGAGGACTAACTGGAGATCGAGGTAGGGCATCGGCCCGCCGAGATCGGCGATCGGGTCGGCGAACTCCCGGAGCGCCCGGAACTCCCGCTCGCCATCGTCGATGGAACCGGCGTAACAGCCCAAGAAGGCGATCGCCGACTCTCCCCACGCCTCCTCAGGAAACTCCGCAATCTCGGGAACGACAGCGTGG
>JAWARX010000206.1:0-4934 GCA_038893155.1 Halalkalicoccus sp. | reverse complement strand
CGACCGAAGCGCCTTCGCGCTACAGATCACGTCCGGCTCGATCGGGTAGTGGTCCGACGCCCACATCGCTCCGGTTCGCCCGATCCCCGTCTGGATCTCGTCGACGATCAGGTGGATGTCGTGGGTCTCAGAGACCCGCTGGACCTCCCGCATGAACGCGTCGCTCGGGAACCGGTAGCCGCCGACGCCCTGGACCGGTTCAAGAAGTATGAACGCGACCTCGGCGGGATCGAGATAGCCCCGCTCGGGATCGAGCATGCGTTCGAGCTGGGAGCGCCCGCCCGCGAAGAAGCCACACGAACAGGTCGACGCCTCGCACGTGCGGTCCTCGCAGAACGGGACGGTTCGCGTGCCGGCGATCTCGGGGTAGGCTCGCGTGTAGACGTCGCCGGCGCGCGTCATCGAGAGCGTTCCCAGCGTCCGGCCGTGAAATCCCCCGAGAAAGGTGATCCCGTACTTGCGCTCGGGGGTGTTCGCGTAGGCGATCTTCATCGCGTTCTCGATGGTTTCGGCTCCGGAGTTCGAGAGGAAGACGGTGTCCATGCCGTACTGGCTAGCGCTCTCGATCAGTCGCTCCATGAGCTGGGGCGCACCCGGAATCGCCGGGCTCTCCGGGCCGCCCGGCGACCCGGCGTAGAAGTCCTGCCCGGCGATCTTCGTCGGATCCCCGAGGTCGAACTCGGCCATGCGATCGAGAAAAAGCGGGTTGTTGTACCCGAGCGGCGCGGCCCCGATGTGGCAGGTAAAATCCAGAAAGACGTTGCCGTCGAGGTCGGTACAGAACGGGCCCTCCGCGTCCCCCGAGACGTCCCATGCGAACTCGTGGGCGTGTTCGCTGGGTGCGGCGTGGCGTTGGTGTGCGTCGATCCACTCGCGCGTTCGCTCCCCCGGGAGCCGCCGGACGCTCGGCTCCGTGGTGTGTCGATCCATACACCGACCCCGCGGACGCCGATCTTAACTCTTGTCGTCAGAATCACGAGTCGGGCGGCGAGACCTACCCTAACACTCCGACCAGCCACAGGACTCGCAGGTCTTACAGCCCTCCGAGTAGTACAGCGCCATCGATCCACACTCGGGACACTCGGGGCTCTCTCCGGCGTCGATCAGGTCCTGATGGGCGTCGGTCGAGGTGCCGGACTCGACCGTCGCCCCACCGTCGGTTTCCGGTGGCTCGATTGCCCCTTCCTCTTCGAGTTCGGTGAGGTTCTGCTGTTTCGGGTAGGCCCGTTCGATGTCCCCGTCGAGGTACCGCCGCAGGGCGGTGCCGATCGCGTCGGGGATGGAGTTGATCTGTTGGCCCTTGTCCCAGGCGACCTTCGGCGAGCGAATTCCTTGCAGCTCGCTCGCGATCTCCTCGGGGTCGACGCCCGAGCGCAGGGCGGTCGAGATGGTTTTGGCGAGCGCCTCGGTGAAGCTCGCGGTGAACCCGCCCGAGTTGCCGATGTTCGCGAACAGCTCGAACGGCCGCCCCTCGCTGTCCTCGTTGATGTTGACGTAGAGCTTGCCGTAGCCCGTGTCGACGCGCTGGGTCACCCCGTGAAGGACGTCCGGTCGGGGACGCTTCGTGGCGTACTGGCCCGACTCGGGCGTGAACTCGACGTCCTCGTCGAAAGCCGCGCGGACCTCCTCGTGGGTGAGGAAGTCGTCGATCCCGCCAAAGACCTCGGTGATCTGCTCGACCAGCGCTTCGGCGGCCTCCTCCTCGTCGGCGAATTCGGCGTTGTCCGCCCGGGTGGTCAGCACCTGTTTCGAGCGGGTGCCGTCCCGGTAGACGGTGACGCCCTTGCCGCCGTTGTCGTAGATGTAGCGATACACCTCCTCCATGTCCTCTCGACTGGCTTCGTTCGGGAAGTTACACGTCTTCGAGATGGCCGAGTCGACGCCCGCCTGGCAGGCACACTGGACCGCCGCGTGGTCCTTCCCGGCGAGGTCGCTCGTGACGACGAACAGCTCGCCGATCGCGTTCGGAACGGTCGAAAGCCCCTCGACGCCGTCGAACTCGTTACTGCTCATCTGCTCTTGAGCCTCTCGCTTCACCTCCTCGACGTCGATGTCGTTGGCCTCCAGCACCCGGAGGAAGTAGTCGTCGAACTCGACGAGCATCTCGTCGCCCTGGACGTCGTCCGAGACGTTCTTGTAGTAAGCGACGTTGTAGATCGGCTCACACCCTCCCGTGGTGTTGCCGACCATCGAGGTGGTGCCCGTGGGTGCGATGGTCGTCGTGTTGTGGTTGCGGATGGGGTAGCCCTCTTCCCAGTCGTCGGCGTCCTCGCCGGTGTGGTGTTCGAACCACTCGCGGTAGCTCGTCGGGTCCGCGTACTTCGAGTCGGCCCAGTCCTCGAAGCTCCCGCGCTCGCGGGCGAGTTCGTGGCTCGTCCGCTTCGAGCCGTGGCTGATCCGCGTCATCAGCTGGCGGGCGATCTCGTTGCCCTCCTCCGAACCGTAGCGAACGCCGAGCTGGATGTAGAGCTGCGCGAGCCCCATGATGCCGAGCCCGATCTTTCGCATCTCCCGTACTTTCCGTTCGATCTCGGGCACCGGGAAGTCCGACATCGTGACGACGTTCTCCAGAAAACGCGTCCCCAGTTCGATCCGCCGGTCGAACTCCCCGGTGTCGATCGCCTCCTCTAAGTATGCCTCGACCGCGCTTTCCAGCGAATCGTACTCGCTTCCGCGCTCGGCGTGCCAGACCCGCCAGTCGGGCGCGCCGTGTGCCGCGAGCGTCGAGAGGTTGACGTGCCCGAGGTTGCACGCTTCGTACTCTTCGAGCGGCTGTTCGCCACAGGGATTCGTCGCGAGGATTCTGTGATCCGGATGTTCGTCCACGTCGAACGAGTGTTCCTTGTTCACCCGTTCGAGGTAGATCACGCCCGGCTCGCCGTTCTCGTAGGCGCCGTCGACGATGCGCTCCCAGATGAGCTCTGCAGGGATCGAGAACTCCTCGCCGACCTCGACGTGCTCGCCCAGCCCGTAGCGCTCGTACATCTCCTTGGTCTCGGGCGTGGCGACGTGGGGCTCCCCGGTCCGGGGGTTGGTGAACGTAAAGTCCTCGCCCGCATACAGCGCCTCCATGAAGCCGTCGGTAACACCGACAGAAATGTTGAAGTTCGAGAGGTGGCCCTCGACGGCGTTCCGGAGGTGTTTGGGCACGCGCCCGTCCTCGTCGATCAGCTCGCGCGCTTCTTCGAGCGCCTCCGAGAACGTGGTGTACGTGTAGTCGTCGGGGTCGTTGAGCCGCAGGGTGTGCGCCAGCGAGACGTCCTTGTTCTTCGCGTGGATGAACTCGATGACGTCCGGATGCGAGACGCGCATGACGCCCATCTGGGCGCCGCGCCGGGTTCCTCCCTGGGCGATCGTCTCGCACATCTGGTCGAACGTGCGCATGAACGTGATCGGCCCGCTCGCGATCCCGCCGGTCGATCCCACGGAATCGCCGTAGGGACGGAGCCGCCAGAACGCATAGCCCATGCCGCCGCCCGACTGGAAGACCTCCGCGGCTTCCTTGGCGGTCTGATGGATGTCGGAGATGTCGTCGTCGGGCGAGTCGACGAAACACGCGGAAAGCTGCTGGAGCTCGCCGCCCGCGTTCATCAACGTCGGGCTGTTGGGGATGAACGACAGGTCCTCCATCAGTTCTCGGAACTCCTCGGCTTTCGACTCGACGTGCTCGCGGATCTCCGCGGGTAGCTCGGGAACGAGCGTGTCGTAGGCGAACTTGTTGACGTTGTAGACCGAGAGTTCGGTTTCCGCGTCATCCGCCGTGGTGGTTCCGGCCCCAAAGACTTCTGCTGCGAGTTCGTCCCGGCGCGGGTGGTCGGGTTTCAACTGTGCGGGCGAGACGGTGATCGCCGTCTCTCGGCGCTCGGCCTCGAAGACCGCCTCGGCCAGCGCGATGTTCTTTGCGACCCGGACGAAGAGGTCCTCCTGACTCTCGACGAGTTCGCCCTCGGCGTCCTTCTGGAGGTAGCGCGCGGGCAGGATGTTGTGGTAGGCGTTCGCGGTCAGGCGCTCTTCTAAACTGTCCCCGTCGGTGCGCTTGACCGGGAGGACGAGGTCAGCCGCGTCGAGGTCCGCGCTCATGCGCGAACCTCCACACCGCTGACACGGCCCGCTGCAGCGACGGTTCGCGGCTCTCGCTTGGTTCGTGAAACTCCCATTTGTAACGGGAACTGGCAGTTCCCCCACCGGCATAAGTTTACTTCTTTGCTGTACACGTAGTTAGAAATACTGAACATGGATCCCTCTGTTGGGTCTATCGCTTTCCCTACCACGCTCTGTCACCTACCCGAAGTAGGGTGTGATACTACTATAAACTGTCCGAAGCAGACCGGAAGTGAAATCGAACGTACCACTCCGAAAACCGACGCATCGATCGGGCCTCTGCCCGGTCGGCGACCGAAAGGAAAATCGAAAGTGAACGCTCTCGGCGGGCGTCCGTTCCCCGTCGGACGCCCGTCAGCCTCGAAACACGAACATTTATTTATTCCGATACTAATGAAGTGATTATGGACGAACCAATCCCGGCCGAGGCCGCCCTGGCCGCCGACCCGAGCATGGTGTTGCTCGTGCTGGCGGTGCTGGTGGTCGTCGTCCTCGTCGGACGGTTCCTGTTGAACCTCGCGTGGCGGCTCGTCGTCATGACGACCGCCGGGATTCTCGCGTTCTACGCGGTCACCGTCGTGTTACCGTCCGTGTTCGCGCTGGTGTAGGAAGTTCTCGATCACGTCGTGGCCGACACCGGTAAGCACGCTCTCGGGGTGAAACTGCACGCACTCGAGCGGGTGCTCGCGGTGGCGGATCCCCATCACCAGCGTTTCGCCGGCGTGCTCCGTCGTCGCCGTGATCTCGAAGCAGTCCGGTACGTCGGTCGCGATCAGCGAGTGATACCGTCCGGCCCGAAAGCCCTGCGGGAGTCCGGAAAAGACGCCCTTGCC
>JAWARX010000205.1:0-4958 GCA_038893155.1 Halalkalicoccus sp. | reverse complement strand
GAACGACCGGGGTTCAAATCCGCCCCGACCCACGCGAACCCCCATCGTGGAAAGCAGATACTATTCCTGAAGACAAGAACTATATCCTCAACTCACGAACAGTGGAGTATGCCCGAGCCGCGCGGACCGCCGGCGTTCGACGCCCCGTTCGAGGGCGAGGACGTCGAGCAACGGATCTACGGCGTCGTCCTCCGGACGCGGACGCCGACGAGCGCCGCGGCGATCGCCGAGGAAGCCGAGTGCGATCCCAAAACCGCTCGGAAGTACCTCGCGTGGTTCGCCGACCTCGGCGTCGTCACGGCGCACGAGGGGCGACCGCGGACCTACGAGCGCAACGAGGCGTACTTCGAGTGGCGGCGGGTCAACGAACTCGCCTCGACGCGCTCGATTGGCGAGCTTCGACGGCGCGTCTCGGAACTCTCCGAACGGATCGACGCGTACCGGGATCGCTACGGCGCGGAGACGCCCGGCGAGGTGGACGCCCTCGAACGCGACGACTCCGATGTCGACGGCGTCTACGAGGATCTGGCGGATTGGGCGACGGCGCTGGGCGAGCGGCGACTCTCCGAGCGTGCCCGCCGGCAGCTGTCGGACTCGACCGCCCGAACGCACGGGTAGTCCGGTGGTGCCTTCGACGGACGGCGGCAGTCCCGCCCCGATCGACCGGCCGGTTCTCGAACACGTCCGCGCCCGCCTCGAGACGACCCGACAGTTCGTCCGGATCCGGCTCACGGACGAGAGTGGCCACTTCGAACTCCGGGCGGAGATCCCCGAACAGTACTATCCGAACAGGACGACGGGCGAACTGTTCGTCCGCTGGTATACGAACGACGACTTCAAGATCCACTACCGAGAGACTCACCCCAAAAACAGCTGGGAGTGTCGATGGGACCGCCATCCGAACCCGCACAACGCCCGCGATCACTTCCATCCGCCGCCGGATGCCCGGACACCCGGTATCGACGAGCGGTGGCCAGAGGACTACCGTGACGTCCTCCAGTCGATCTCAACGGAGATCGAAACGCGGATCCGAACGCTGTGGACCGAGTAATGCGGTATCTGTCCCGATATTATCCGAAGAGAATATTACTAGGAAATCATATATGTTTGGACGATACAGTTCAGGCAACCTATGGGTACCGAGAGCCAGTCACCCACGCAGCAATCGTCCTCGACTCCCGAGTTCACCCTCGGTCACAACGCCTTGTTCGACGGCGTGCAGTATCCCGTGTTCGTCCTCGACGTCGAGGGCCGCGTCGTCGCGTGGAACGAGTCGCTCGCCGAGTTCACCGGCACGCCCCGCGAGGAGATCCTCGGACAGCGCGAGTCGAGCACCGCGTTCTACCAGGACGGCCGCCGGGCGAAGACGCTCGCGGACAAGGTCCTCGAGGCGCCGGAGTCGACCGACGAGGTCTTCGGCGTGCCGCGGGCCGAGGCCGACGCCACCGCCTACGCCGACGAGAGCACCATGCTCAACGCCCGCGGCGAGGAACGGGACATCCACTTCACCGCGACGCCGCTGTACGACGGCGAGGAGCTGGTCGGCGTGGTCGAGACCGTTCGGGACGTGACCGAGCAGAAGGCCCGGCAGGCGGCGATGGAACACTTAGTCGAGGAGACCGTCGAGACGATGGAGGCCATCGGCGCGGGCGAGTACTCCGCGCGGGCGAACTTCGAGTGTGACTCGTCGGTGATCCGGGACGACCTGCTGGGTGTCGTCGAGGCGACCAACGAGCTCGCCGAGCGGTTCGAGGCGCTGATGGGCGATCTCGGGACCGAATCCGAGAACCTCTCGGGGGCAATCGCCGAGGCCGACCGGGCGGTCACGGAGATCGACGCGCTCGCGGAGGAACAGAACCAGTCGCTGCGGAGCGTCGCGGGCGGGATGGAGGAGTTCAGCGCCAACATGCAGGAGGTCGCGGCGACCGCAGCGCAGGTTTCTACCGCCGCAGACGAGGCCACCCGCGCGGCCGAAACCGGAGCCGACGCGAGCGAGAACGCCCGCGAGGCGACCGAGGACCTCGTCGAGACGAGCGATCGACTCACCGAAACCGTCGCGGAGCTCGACGATCGGATGTCTGCGATCGAGGAGGTCGTCGAGGTGATCGAGCGGGTCGCGGACGAGACGAACCTGCTCGCGCTGAACGCTTCGATCGAGGCCGCCCGCGCGGGCGAGGCCGGATCGGGCTTCGCCGTCGTCGCAAACGAGATCAAGTCGCTCGCCGACGAGACCAAGACCCACACCACCGAGATAACCGAGCTGCTCGACGGCGTGCAGTCCCAGACGACCGAGACGGTCGCGGTCGCAGAGCAGTCGAGCGAGCTGGTCGGGGATACGGCCGCGGAGATCGACGGTGCCGCGAGCGCCCTCGAGACGATCGACGGCGCGGTCGAGGAGGCGGCCCACGGGATCGAGGAGGTCGCGTCGGCGAACGATCAGCAGGCGGCCACCATCGAGGAGGTCACGGCGACCGTCGAGGACGTGGCCGACCAGTCGGGCGAGATCACCGGGTTGAGCGGCGAGATCGTCGACCGAACCGCACAGCAGAAACGGTCCGTCGAGTCGCTCGCCGCCCACCTCGAAACGGACGACGATCGGGCGTAGCCCGCGGTTCAGACGACGAGGCCGACCAGCCGGTAGAGCAGTCCGATCACGAACAGACAGATCAGCAGCGTCGTCACGACCGGGACCACCGGCGAGAGCTTCTCGCGTTCGAAGCCGAGGTGCTCCTCTAGCATACCCGGAACGAGCCGCTCCCGGAAGATAAGCTTTCTTCGACGATCAGGGTGCCTCGACCTCGATCGCGACCTCGTTCGTCCGGAGAAACGGCGGCGTCAGCGGCGGGTCGTACCGCAGGAGGAACGGCTCGCCCACCGCCCCTAGGCTCTCTGCGGCGAGCGCCCGTTCGAGGCGGTCGGTCGCCCGGTCGATCCGGCCGGCGCTCGCGTACCACGAGAAGGGAACGACCGCGAGGGTTCTGGGCGGTTCGACGACGAGTCGGACCTGCGGTTCGGTCGGCACCGGGGCGGCCTCCCGGTCGTACTCGGCGGGGAGGTAGAACGCCATCGTCACGTTCTCGCCGGCTCTGTCTTCGCCCCTATCGGTACGAACCGGCGCGGTCATGGGGATCTCGGTTCCGCTCGTTCCGTCCGTGCGGACCGGTGCGGTCATCGCGATCTCGTCGTTTCCCTCGTTCGCGCCGCCGATGTAGCGAAACAGGCGATTGAACGCGGTTCGTTCGTCGGGCGCGGTCGTCTCGACGAGGACGGTTCGTGGATACCGCCGAATCTCGGCGCCGTCTCGCCGGTCGCGGAGTTCGTAGTCGACCCGCTCGGCCGAGCGGGCTTCGAGGACGTTCCGTACCGACGCCGCGGCGACGAGCGCGATCCCGGCGGCGACGAACGCGGCGGTTCGGCGGTTCATACGGCATGGAGGCGCTCGACGGGCAAATAGCTAGCTCGGCGGGGAGGGAACAACAGTTTAGTACCGAGCCGCCACACTCGGGTTATGGAAATCAGAGACGCGAAACGGGAGGACGTAACGGCGATCCGCGAGGTCGCACGCCAGTCCCTACTGGATTCGTACGCACACTTCCTGGACGAGGAGACGATCGAGGACGCCGTCGAGCAGTGGTACGGCGAGGGCCGGCTCGAAGAGCTCGTCTCGGACGACGCGGACGACGTCTACATTCCCGTCGTCGAAACGGACGACGAGATCGTCGCGTTCGCCCAGTGTCACCGCGTCGAGTACCCCGAGCGGGTCGGCGAGATCCACTGGCTGCACGTCCACCCCGACCACCGCGAGGAGGGCTACGGCTCGGAGCTGTACGATCACGTCCGCGAGCACTTCGAGAGCGAGGGGATCGACCGGTTCAAGGGCTTCGTCGTCGCCGAGAACGAGGCCGGCAACGCCTTCTACGAGCGCCGGGGCTACGAGTCGGCGTACACCCACACTCAGTCGATCGCCGACGAGGAGTTCGCCGAGAACGTCTGGGTGGACGTCCCCGACGGCCAGCGCTATCGCCGCCCGATCGAACCCCACGAGAACGCAGACGGAACCACGCTGTACGTCGCCTACCGGGAGGCGTCTGTCGGCTCGCGCGGTCCGTTCCACGTCGCGTACATGGACGAGAGCCTGGAGAAGCGCTACGGCTGGTTCTGCTCGGTCTGCGAGAGCTTCGACAACGCGATGGACCCCTCCGGGCGGGTCGTCTGCAACGACTGTGGCAACGTCCGCAAGGCGACCCGCTGGGACGCCGCCTACCTCTGATCGGTAGCTTTCTCTTCGGGCGTTCCCTCTCTCGGCCATGCCGACCGTCCGGTGTTACGACTGCGGGCGATCCGTCCCGTTCGGCGAGCGGGCGCGCTGTGTCTGTGGCGAGTCGCTGTGGTTCGAGCTTGGGGAAGTCGAGTGGCCCGACCGGCACGACCCGGGGATGTGGCGCTACTCGAACGTGCTGCCCGCCGACCCGCCGACGGGAATCGGAGCGGCCGCAGGCGGCACGCCGCTCGTGCGCGCGCCGAACCTCGACGTCGGCGGTGTCCGGCTCTTCCTGAAGGACGAGGGACAGAACCCGACGGGAAGCTTCAAGGATCGAGGCAGCGCGCTCGCGCTCGCGTTCGCCCGCGAGAACGGGATCGAGCGGATCGGGACGGTTTCGCACGGGAACATGGCGATGAGTACGGCCGCGTGTGCGGCCGCAGCCGGAATCGACTGTACGGTCTGTGTCCCCGCCGACATCTCCGAAGAACGCCTCGCGAACATCGCGCGGTACGACCCCGATATCCTGCGGATCGAGGGCGATTACGGCCGGCTCTACCACGAGAGCCTCGCGATCGAGGGGATCCGCTTCGTCAACTCCGATACGCCCCTCCGGGTCGCGGGTCAGAAGACCACCGCCTACGAGATCTGCGAGGCGTTCTCGCCCTCGGTACCGGACGCCATCGTCCTCCCCGTT
>JAWARX010000204.1:0-4975 GCA_038893155.1 Halalkalicoccus sp. | reverse complement strand
GCGGTCGAGCGCGACGCCACCCTCGGAGTTCCCCGCCGGTACGGGCTCGGGGTGGTGCTCGGTGGGAGCCCGTGGGGGAAATACGGCACCGTCTCGCCGCCCCAAGCGTTCGGTCACGGCGGACTCGGCAGCATCGTCGGCTGGGCCGACCCGGCGGAAGACCTCGCCTTTGCCTACGTCACCAACGGGATCCGCGAGGAGTTCGAACACTCCTTGCGAACGAACGCGCTTTCGGACGCGGTGCGGGTCGCGTTTCGCTAGTCGTCTACTCGTTCCCGCCGCGGGCGTCGAGAAACGCCAGCAGTCGGTCGTTGACCGGGCGCGAGCGCTCGATCCACACGCCGTGGCCCGCTCCTTCGTAGGTTTCGAGCGTCGCCCTCGGTAGCCCCTCGGCGAGCGCCCGGGCGTCCTCGACGGGGACGATTTCGTCGGCCTCTCCGTGGAGCACGAGCGCCGGTATCGTGATCTCGTGGAGCCAGTCGTTCGCGTCGAAGCCCTCGAAGGCCGCGTTCTGTGCCTCCCAGCCCGCACGGTCGGCGTCGCCCGCTGCTCGCCACTGAGCGATTCCCTCGATAGCGTCGGGCTGTTCGGCGTGGAACGCGGGCGAAAACAGTGCCGACAGCGATTCGCGGAGCGCGTCGAGGTCGTCTCGCGGGGCGAACAGCGCCTCGTATCGCTCCGCGGACCGCCCGTCCGGCGCGGTTCCGACGATCGTCATGCTTCCCGCGCGCCCGTGCTCGCGGGCGTACGCGAGCGCGACCATCCCGCCCAGTCCCGCACCCACGAGGTGCGCCCGGCGAGCGCCGTGGTCGGCGAGGACGGCTTCCAGATCCGCGGCAAGCGTCGAGACCGTGTAGGGTCCCGGCGGGGCGTCGGATCGACCGGTGCCCCGCGTGTCGAACACGACCGTCTCGTACGGACCCGCGAGCGCGGCGTGCTGCCAGCCCCACTGCCACGCGCCGAGGCCGACGTCACCGAGGAAGACCACCGTCTCGCCCGATCCCTCGCGCTCGTAGTACAGCGAGACGCCGTCCCTGCGAACGGTTGCCATCGGCGACTATCGCCGCTGCTGGATCCTAAGCGTCCCGGTCGAGCGGCGCGCTCGGACGACGAGGCCGGCTGCGACGCTACTAATCGTCGACCTCGTAGATCTGCACCTCACGACCCTCGCGGACGGTGACCTCCAGACCGTTGGTACGGAACGAAAGCAGGCGTACGCCGTTTTTCGATCGGTCGTAGCGGTCGTGAAACAGGCTATCGAGGGCGTCGGTGTCGACGATCCGCTGGAGCGGACGGTCCAGCTCGTCGGGCGGCGTTTCGAGCGCCGTGGCAATCCCCTCGGCGACCACCGTGCTCAGCGGTTCGGGGTCCTCGGGGTTACCGAAACTCGTGGCACGCCTCGGTCGTCTCGGCCGCCGTCGTACTCTCGGCCGCGTGCTCGTTTCCGCTGGTCACGATCGGTCCCTCTTGATTGCCACTGTTTTCCCACGAGCAATAATTTTTTCCGATGGTCGATTGATACGAGAGGATCCCGGTGACGCCGCCTCAGGCGTTCAGCACCTGTTTCAACACCTCGGGTGCCGATTCGAGCGCCTCCCCGACCTTCTCGGCGTCCGGACCGCCGCCCTGTGCGAAATCCGGCGGACCGCCCCCACCGCCGCCGACGCGCGAGGCGAGCTCGCCGACGACCTCGCCGGCGTTGATCGAGACGCCCTCGGGGACCGCGACGACGAACTGCGCGCCGTCGCTCGCGGAACCGAGAACGGCCACCCTCCCCTGCTCGACGAGCGCGTTCGCGGTCGCACGCAGTTCGTCGCTGTCGGCGTCCATGCGCTGGATCACCGCCGTCGCTCCGCCGACGTCGACCTCCTCGCCCTCGCCCGCGCGGAGTTCGGCCAGCTGCTCGGTCAGCGCCTCGATCTCCTTGCCGCGCGCTTTCCACTCCTCGAAGAAGCGTTCCGCGGTCGCGGGCACCTCCCGAGGGGAGACGTCGAGGATCTCGGCGGCCTCGTAGAGGGCGTCCTCGGTCTCCTGTGTGGCTTCGATCGCGGCCTCCCCCGCCGAAAAGGTGAGGCGCTCGACGCCGTCCTGGATCCGTTCGCTCGAGCGCACCTTGATCGCGCCGATCTCGCCGGTTCGCGAGACGTGCGTTCCCCCGCAGGCCTGAACGTCCTCTCTGACGTGGATCAGTCTGATTCGTTCACCCGGCGGGATCCCGCCCTGGTAGAGGTCGAAGCCGTACTCGCTTTCGGCGTCGTTCCTGTGGGGCCACTCGGCAGTGACCGAGACGTTGGCCCGGACGAGTTCGTTCGCGATCCGTTCGACCTCCTTTATTTCGTCCCTACTGATCCGCTCGTAGTGGCGCACGTCCAGCCGTGCGCGCTCGACTCCTTTCTGTGCGCCGGCCTGCCGGATGTGCTCGCCGAGCACTTCGCGGGCGGCGTGGCCCACGATGTGGGTCGCGGTGTGATGGACCATGAGCGCGCGCCGTCGCTCGGCGTCGATCCGCCCGCGGACGAACGCCCCCTTTTCGGGTTCGTCCTCGACGCGATGCAGGACGACGCCCTCGCGCTCCTGGACGTCCCGGACCTCGTAGCTGCCCTCGTCGGTCGAGAGCGTCCCGTGATCGGCGGGCTGGCCGCCACCCTCCGGGTAGAACATCGTCTGATCGAGGACGACGTCGAACCCGCCGGTGCGCTCGATCACGTCGAGGATCACCGCCTCGAACTCCGTTCGGCTCTGATCGTCGTAATACAGTTTCTCGGTCTCGGGCAGGTCGGCGACGCGCTCGTCGCGCTCCTCGACGTCGCGCATGGCCTCGCCGGCGTCGTGGCGGCCCGCGACCTGCGAGTAAAAGTCGTCGGGGATCTCCACGACCGCCCCCGCCTCGCTCGCGATCTCCTCGACCATGTCGGGCTGAATCCCGTGGGAGTCGTACAGCTCGATCAGCTCCTCGGTCGGGATCGCCTCGCCGCGTTCGGCGTACTCCTCGGCCAGCCCCTCGACCCGCCGGCCGCCGCGTTCGAGGGTTTCTCTGTACTTTTCGACCTCCGTGCGCACGATGTCGCGGATCGTATCGCGGTTCTCGTAGCCCAGTCGTTCTGCCTGCACGTCGACCAGCTCGTCGAGCGGGGCGTCGACGCCGACGGTGTCACACAGCCGTTTCGTGCGCCGCAGGACCATTCTGGCCAGATAGCCCGTCGCGACGTTCGAGGGGACGATCCCGTCCCCGAGCATATACGCTAGAGTACGGCAGTGGTCGGCGATCGCGTAGAGCGTCTCCATGGGCTCCATCAGCGATTCGAGGCGCTCTACGGGAACGCCGATCTCGCGGGCGATCTCGCCGCGGGCGCTCTCCATGTCTTCTGCCTCGTCGATGTCCATGTGGCCTGCGAGCTTCGAGGCCGCGTGCAGCAGGTCGCTTTCTTCCTGCGTGTGCTCGATCCCGGCGTTGGTCGTCAGAAAGTCGATCATCTCGGGATAGACCGCCTCGTAGACGGTGGGCGTGCCCTGGGAGACCCACGTCCAGCGTTCGAGCCCGTAGCCCGTGTCGACGATGTACGTGTCCATCTTCGAGTAGCGGTTGCCGTCCTTGAGCTCGTACTCGCCCTCGGGGTCCTGCTCCATCGACATGAAGACGAGCGTGGCGAGTTCGACCCCCCGGTAGATGACCTCGATCGCGGGTCCTGCGTTGCCGCCGCCGACCCACGGGTCCTCGATGTAGGTGATCTCCCCGGGGTCCGCCCCCAGCGAGGTAAAAAACTCGTCGCAGTACGCGACCGTCTGGTCCTTCCAGTAGACTTCCCCGTAGTAGGCGTACTCGTCGGGGTCGACGTCCTCGCGCGTGTTGAACGCGTGGTGGGCCATCATCTCGAAGGCCATCGTGTGACGACCCGTCTTGCCCACGTTGTCGATGTCCTGCATCCGGATGCAGGGTTGGCTGATAGTGAGGGGGTTCGCCGGCGGCGGGGTCTTTCCGCTCGTGACCAGCGGCTGAAAGTCGTAGATCGACGCCTGCGTAAGTAAGACGTCGTCGCGCCAGCGGTTCGCCGCGACCGGGTAGGGGTCGATCCGCTCGTGGCCGTGCTCTTCGAAGAAGGACAGAAAGTTCTCGCGCATCTCCTCGAGCGTGTACTCGCCCTCGAACCCCGGGTCGTCGATGAAGGAGTACTCGACGCAGGGGGGCTCCCCGCACAGCTCCTGGTCGTGATCGCGCGTCCAGAAATGCGCCCCACACTCCGGACACTCCCGCCGGACGAAGTCGTTGTCCTCGAAGTAGTCGAGGCGGTATTCGGCCTCAAGCGCACTCATGATACCGCTAGTGGCCAATCGGTCCGTAAAACAGTTGCGCAACCGTTGGCGGCTCTCTCGACGAGACCCGGCGTCTCAGGCCTCGGTCCGACCGTAATCGGACGCCTCGCCCATCTCCCCGAGGCGATCGAGTCCCCCCTGCTCGTCGCGCCTGGTTTTTTCCGAACAGGTCGGCCGGGTCGTCCAGTCCGAGCTGGTCGGTAATCGGCGTGGGGTGCCGTAGCAAGCGGTCCCGTAGTGTTCGACTTTCGGCCGGGTGGCACTCGGCAGTTCGATAAGCGATTGCCTCGCGTACGTGAGCCGGGTCCTAGACCCCGTGGCGGGACGTTGCGACTGACGGGCCAAGTTCCTTGGCCCGCGGATCGAAACCGTCGCTCATGCCCGAGACACCGGAATCGCGCGTTCACCTCTTCATCTCCGGAACCGTACAGGACGTGCACTTCCGGGACAACGCCCACGAGACCGCCCGCGCACACGATCTGACCGGCTGGATCCGCAATCTGGACGATGGCCGGGTCGAGGCGGTGTTCGAGGGGCCGGAAGAGAACGTCGAGACGATGATCGAGTGGTGCCGGACGGGTCCGATCAAAGCCGAGGTCGAGGACGTCGAGATCGAGGTCGGCGACCCGCAGGGAGACTTATAGGGATTAGGAGATGTGTTGAT
>JAWARX010000203.1:0-4985 GCA_038893155.1 Halalkalicoccus sp. | reverse complement strand
TGCGTCAGCAGGGTTACCGGCTTCTGGGGGGCGTTCACCCCGACGCGATCGCCCTGCCCGACCCCCTCGCGTTCGAGATAGTCGGCGAGGCGATTCGCCGTCTCGCGAAGCTCGCCGAACGTGTCGGTCCTCGTCTTTCCCGTCTCGTCTTCGAAAAACAGCGCGACTCTCCCCTCGTCTTCGGCCCACCGGTCACAGAGATACGACGCCATGTTGAACCGCTCCGGAACCTCCCACTCGAACCCTTCGAGCAGGGCGTCGTAGCTCCCGTACTCCTTCTCGTAGAAGCGGTACGCGTCGAGACGCGGGATCTCACTCATCGACCTCCCCCGTGACCGCTCGTCCGACCACGACACTGGCAATAGCTATCATACACCATCTACACGGCGCGGGCACGGATAAATTTCCGCTGGCAATCTCGCCGAAGACGCAGAATACTCCAATGCTACAAATAGGAAATTATTTAACAAATACTGTCGATCAATAGTACGATGAAAGCCGTAGTGCTCGCCGCGGGGAAGGGAACGCGACTGCGACCGCTCACCGAAGACAAGCCGAAGGCGATGGTGGAGGTCGACGGCAAGCCGCTCGTTGCCCACTGTTTCGACCGGCTCGCCGAACTCGGCGCCGAGGAGTTCGTCGTCGTCGTCGGCTACATGAAAGAGCACATCATCGAACATTTCGGCGACTCCTATCGGGAGATCCCGATCACGTACGCCCACCAGCGCGAACAGCTGGGGCTCGCCCACGCGCTGTTGTGCGTCGAAGAGCACATCGACGACGACTTCATGCTGATGCTCGGGGACAACGTCTTCAACGCGAACCTCGCGGACGTGGTCCGACGCCAGCGCGAGGAGCGGGCCGACGCCGCGTTCCTCGTCGAGGAGGTACCGTGGGAGGAAGCGAGCAGGTACGGGGTCTGCGATACGAACAAGTTCGGCGAGATCACCGAAGTGATCGAGAAACCCGAGGAGCCGCCGACGAATCTCGTAATGACCGGCTTTTACACCTTCTCGCCGGCGATCTTCCACGCCTGCCAGCTCGTCCAGCCCTCGAACCGCGGCGAGTACGAGATCAGCGAGGCGATCGACCTGCTGATCCGCTCGGGCCGGACGATCGACGCGATCGGGCTCGACGGCTGGCGGATCGACGTCGGCTACCCCGAGGACCGCGACGAGGCCGAAAAACGCCTCCAGAAGGCCGTGGAGGCGCAGGCCGACTGAACCGCTACTGTGCGTCCGCGCGCGATTCGATATCGATCTCTTCGAGCGCGTCGAGCGTCCCCTCCTCTTCGGCCTGCTCGATCTTCGAGATCTCGCGCGCGTAGTGCAGGAACGTATCGACCGATGCGATGACGACGCGGGCCTCGATCGTGAGGATCTCGATCCCCACGAGCGAGACGCGGATCCAGATGTCGATGACGACACCCTTATCCAGGATCCGGTCGAGAACCTCCGCGAGGCTGGACGTCTGTGGCCGTGATTGACTCATTCGTGTTCACCCGCTTCCGGTAGGATCCCGAAGATCGTCACTGCATACCATGGGTGGGCAAGGACCGGCGATCGCAAGCTCGACCGGTGGTCGCCGGAGCTGCTCTCAGAGGCGTTCGCTCGACCGATCCTCGCGGTCGGACGACGACTCCAGCACCGTCGCCTCCCGCACGTCGCCCATCGTTACCCACTCGCCGTCCTCGTGTTTCACGTCGTAACGTCGTGCGGTGGGGGTTTCCCACTCGCCGCTCTCGACCGCCGCGCGCACGTCGTAGCGGACCGCGTGGTCGGCCTCGCCCGTCCGAAGCTCGATTCGAAGCCGTTCTCCCGGCTCGACCTCGACCGGCTGGGCGGTCCCCTCGAGCTGGTCGCCGTTCAACAGCGTCACGCGAACGTGGTCCTGCGGGCTGACGGCACGCAGCGTCTCGATCGGATCGCTCATTGTTCGCGGTAGCCGACGGACGAGCTAAAACCCGCGGCTTGCCTCGTACTGCTGGCCGTACTGCGCTGGCGGCGGAGATCGTGAGCCGGTGATACCGTCGATGCTCCGATGACCCGTTCGCGCTGGCGGAGACATCGGCCGGCAGTATCAGCCCGACGCCGCAGCCACCGCCGCGAGCGTCGCTCCGACGAACAGCGAGACCGCGAGCCACGCACAGACCGCCCCGAGGACGATCAGCGCGTAGAGCATCGCGGACGTCGGGGCCGAAAGCGCGAGCGCCACGATCGCCGCCCCGCTACCACCTGCGAGGATGCTTCCGACGCCGAGTAGTTTCGCGACGTGGAGTGCCGTTGCTTTCGCATCGGCCTCCAAACCGGCCGAGACGACGCGTCTCAGCGCCCTATCGCCGGTACTCACAGTGCCCCGTCGCTCATGTCGATTCAGACACCATATCTATACATATTCAGGATGACATATGATTGTTGTGGCTAGCGGGAGTTCTGATCACCCGTAGTCACCACCGACAGACCGTCACCTCGACGGCCCAGGTCCCGTCGTTCCACGGGAGGAGCGCCTCGTTTTCGAGGCGGACCTCGTACCGGCCGGGAGTGGGGATCCCTATCGTCCGGCGGATCGTCTCCCCGGATTCGTCCTCGATCGGACCGTCCGGACCGACGACGGCGAGCGTCGGCTCGACGCCGGCCTCCCGTCTCACGTCCACCCGCAGCTCGTCGTGCTCCCGGAGGTCGAACGGGTAGCGCTCCACGGAGCGGCTGTCGACCGCGATCGTCCCGTCGACCTCGCGCGTACATTCGCGGACGTACACCGTCCCGACCCGAGCGTCGTTCACCGCGAGCGAACGCCGTCCGCGCCGGTCGAACGAGACGGCAAAGCGCGCCGTCGCGGTCTCGCCGGCCTCGATCTCCCCCTCGCGTGTCGCGAGTGCCTCGCCGTCGGCTTCGAGTGTCGCGGCGATCGTTCCGGCCTGCCCGCCGACGTTCTCGATCCGCGCGTGTACCTCGATCTCCTCTCCGACGTCGACGGCGCGCTCGCTCAGTGCGGTTTCGACGATCTCGAAGGCCGCCGGTCGTTCGACGACGACGGTCCCGACGACCGTCTCCCCGAAGCTCACCCGGCTCTCGGGCGGGTCCGCTTCTCCGGCCCGGACCGTGAGCTCGTAGCTGCCCGGGACGTCGAACGCCTCGGTAAACGCCACTTCTCGTTCGGCACCGGCCTCGATGGGGACTTCTTCGAGCGCCGCGGCCCGACCGTCGGCTCGGAGTTCGAGTTCGATCCTCCCCTCGCGCCCGCCGTCGTTCGCGAGCGTCGCGCGCACGTCGATCCCCTCGCCGACGGTGACGGTCGTCTGGTTCAGCTCGGTCTCGACCAGTTCGAACGCCGGCGGTGGACGCTCCACCCTGACGGTCCCCGCGTGGACGTCGTTGACGGCCACCTCGTACTCGCCGGGATCGCCGAACGACCCCTCGAAGGTCACCGACTCGCGCTTTTTGCTTTCGACCGGTACGGCCTGCGTGTCCACGATCACGTCGTCGACTCGAAGCTGGGCGTGGAAGGTCCCCTCCCGTTCTCCCTCGTTTTCGATCGTCCCGGTCACCTCGAGCGTCTCCTCGGTCGTGAGGTGCGTCTCGCTCACTGTCGCCTCGCGGACGGCGATCGGCCCGTCGGTCCGTTCCTCGTCGGGGGCCTCCTCGTCTCCCGTATCGGTACAGCCCGCCGCGCTCGAAAGCGCCGCTCCACAGAGCGCGAGGACCGACCGCCGCCGTAGCCCCGCGCGCCGCTCCCGACGCGTTGCGTGCTCGTCCCGTTTTCGCGGATCGACCCACCCCCCGGCCATCGCTTTCCGAGTGAACGGAGGGATCCGACACTACTTAACGTACCTGCACATGTGGGGTGAGAGTACGTGTAGCTGGATGTACATTTATGTTGCATGTCGACACCTGCTGGCGAGAGCGACGTCGGTACAGCGGTCGCCGAACACGACAACAGACGTCGGTGGTACGCGCTCAGGTATCTGCGGACGTGTACGTATCCCGCGGGCGTCGGGGAACTGGGCGAGTACGTCGCCCCGCGCGTCGGACTCGATCGGCGAACGGCTCGACGTCGTTCGCGAGACGCTCTCGGAGCACGACCTCCCGGCGCTCGCTGCCTGCGGCACGATCGCGTACGATCCCGACTCCGGACTCGCCTGCCTCGACGACGAGCGCGAGCCGTTCGCCGATCGAGTCCGACGCGCGATCGGTGCGGGCGCTCTCACCCATCGCAAACCCCCGCAGCTCAAGCGCCACCAGCAGGGCGTCTTCTACTGACCGCTACAGGCTCACGCCCCCGACCAGCGCGGCCAGTCCGATACAGACGGCGTAGCCCGGAATGGCGTAGCGCCAGACGGCGTTCGGGACGACCCGGACCAGATACGGCGCGGCGATCGCCGCCAGGAAGCCCCCGGTGTAGATCGACGGCAACAGGAGGGGGTCGATCGCGAGCCCCTGGATCGAGAGGGCGAAAAACGTCGCCACGCCGACGGCCGAGACGATCCCCTCCGAGAGCGTGGTGATCGCGGTCGCGCTCTTCTCGTAGACGCCCGAGAGGATCTGTCCGAGGGTGACGACGGGGCCGTACCCGCCGCCGCCGATCCCCTTGTTCGCGCCCGCAGCCAGTGCGAAACCGATCAGCAGCCGGGGGCGGTAGCCCAGCGGGGTCCGCAGGTGGGCGCGGGCGACCCCGATCGCCCCCATCGCGATGACGAGGACGGCGACGTAGATCCTGATCGCCGCCTCCGGCAGCGAGAGGGCGGCGTAGACGAGGACGATCGAGCCGACCGTCGCGAGGCTGCCCACGCCCGCAAAGAGGACCACCAGCTTCGTCGCCTCGTTCACCGGATCGACGGCGAACTCGACGTTGCTGAACACGTGATGGACGCCGCCGGCGACCAGCCCCGTGGCCATCTCCGAGACCAGTAGTATCGGAACGATCTGGAGTGGGTCGTAGCCGAGGACGAACAGCGTCGGCGCGAGCGCCGTCCCGAATCCCATCCC
>JAWARX010000202.1:0-5001 GCA_038893155.1 Halalkalicoccus sp. | reverse complement strand
TACAGCCCGCGAGCAGCGTCGTGCCGGCGACGCCGGCTGCGAGGAAACGACGCCTGCGGACTCCACCGGTTCGATCGTCCATACACCTTCGGAAGGGTTACCGATAGTTAGGGCTGCGTCAGTTGTGCAAACGCGACGCACAGCCGACGCAACGCAC
Source organism: Halalkalicoccus sp. (assembly GCA_038893155.1). Classification (GTDB taxonomy): domain Archaea; phylum Halobacteriota; class Halobacteria; order Halobacteriales; family Halalkalicoccaceae; genus Halalkalicoccus. Next base: position 4,844 of record JAWARX010000202.1, on the reverse strand, counting down.
AGCCCTAAGTTCCAAGGACGCGAACGCGGGCGGTATGATCGATCACGTAAGCGCCGCTCAGGTGGAAAAGTGGCTCGACAACCGCGTGGTTCGGGACGTCGAGCGAACCACCGAGGACGCCGCCGAGTTCAGCATCCAGCTCCGGCTCTCGCACATCCCGCTCAACGTGATCAAGGAGGACACCTGGGGACCGCTTCGGATCGTCGGGCGGGCCGCGTTCGACACCGAGCGCACCGCCGCGGTGATCGCGGATCCCGAGCAGCGCCGAGAACTGCTGGCGCGGATCGGACCCGTCTTCGTCTCGACGCCCGGCTTTTACACCTTCCTCGACGAGGAGGAGACCTCGACGGAGTTTCCGAACCTCGATTCGATCCAGTTCGAACACCGGATCTACGCGGACGGCGCGAGCCAGCAGGAGCTGATGAGCGGACTGATGGCGATCGCGACGGCGATCAAGTACATCCAGAACACGGTCGCGGCGATCCGCCGCGAGTACGGCGAAAACGGGGATTAGTCGTCGTCCGCGGCTGCCGACTCCGCACCACCACGGCTGCCACAGACGGTGTGGTTCGCACGCTCGTCGACGGCGATGCTCGGGGGGTACTTCCCGCGGTCGAGTTTCAGATCCGACTGCGGACGGGCCATACAGGTCAGGGCAAAGCCCTCTCTCTCCTCGTCGGTCAGCCCGCGTGCGGCCGGCTGGGTCACCTCCCCTTCGACGATCTCGGCGGTGCAGGCGAGACACATGCCCACCCGACAGGAGTACTCCTGTGCGATCCCCTCCTCGATGCACCGAGAGAGGATCGTCTGTTTGTCCGTGACCTCGATCGTCTCTCCCGTCCCGACGAATTCGACAGTGTAGGTCGCCATAACCACCCTACAGCTAACTGGTGCAAAACGCTTTATCTCCCGTCGTGTCGCCGACAGAACGACCGAATTCGACCTAAAGCGTTTTGCTCGTCGCGCGGTCATTCCGGGTATGAGTACACGCGAGGCCGACGTCGCCATCGTGGGGGCTGGCACGGCGGGCTGTTACGCGGGGGCGACGATCGCCGAGGCGGGCTACGACGTGCTCGTTCTGGAACGGAAAACGAAGGACGAGGCGGGCCACATCGCCTGCGGGGACGCCCTGAAGGGGGCCGACGAGTTCCCCGACGCGATCCCGAAGTCGAAGCTCGAACCCGCGATGACGAACACCGAGGTGGATCACGGCCGGTTCGAACTGCCCGAACACGACTCGGTGATGGAGATCCCCGTCCCCGGCGAGCTCGCGGTGATCGACCGCCTCGCGTACGGCAAAGCGATCATCGAGGCGGCGGCCGACGCCGGCGTGGAGTTCTCCTACGACACCGTCGTCCAGGACGTGCTCCAGGACGGCTCTCGCGTGACGGGGCTGAAAGCCCGCCGGAAGGGCGAACCCCTGACCGTCGAGGCCGACATCACGATCGACGGGGCGGGCGCGCTGTCGATCCTGCAGGACAAGGCGGATTTCTCGAACTCGACGTTCGACACGAACGTCACCTACTCGCAGTTCTGTTCGGCCTACCGGGAGGTCGTCCACGTCAGGGAGGACGTCGAGTGGAAGGACGCGCTGGTGTTCAAGCCGACCAAGCGCGCGGCCGGCTACCTGTGGTACTTCCCCCGGACGGGCACGGAGATCAACGCCGGCGTCGGCTTCCAGATGAACGAGGAGCCGATGACGCTGGTCGACGATCTGAAGGCGGATCTGGCGACGCGTCCGGAGTTCGAGGGCGCGACCGTCGAGGACAAGCTCGGGGCGGCGCTGCCGACGCGCCGCCCGTACGATTCTGCTGTCGCACCGGGCTTCATGGCCGTCGGCGACGCGGCCGGCCACGTCAACCCCACCACCGGCGGCGGCATCCCCGGCGCGGCCAAGGCGGGCCACTGGGCCGCACAGCAGGCCGTCGAGGCGATCGAGCAGGATGAGGTGAGCGAGTCGGCCCTCTGGGAGTACAACCGGAAGGTGATGACCGACTTCGGCAAGCGCTTTGCCGCGATCGACCTCTATAACATCTGGGGCGGGGCACACGAGGTCGACGAACTGGTCTCGGTCGTCTCGGCGATCCCGGGCCAGCAGCTCGCGGACGCCATCGGGAAGGAGGGCACCTCCTCGATGGATCTCGGGTTGAAGCTCCGGACGCTGATCAAGAGCTTCGGCCACTGGGACCTGCTGTACGAGCTGTACAAGGTACAGGACCGGGCAGCCACGTTGAAGAGCCACTACGAGGCCTACCCGAGCACCCCCGTGGCCTTCGAGGGATGGCGCAGCCAGCGAGACCGCGTGCTGGAGGAAGTCTACGAGATCAGCGGCGCGGAGCCGAAGTACTGAACGTCCGGGCGGGGAGAGCGGGGGGGACTATAGCCCCAGAAGCGCTACGGGGAGCATGCGCTTCGATCACGCCGGGATCGCGACCGACGATTCCGAGGAGCTGGCCGACCTGTTCGGGACGCTTCTGGACGCTCCACTCGTCCACGAGGAGATCTTCGACGGGATGACCGTCCGGTTTCTCGATCTGGGAAACGGCTACTTCGAGTTACTGGAACCCCGCGAGGGCGGGACGATCGCGCGCTATCTCGATCGCAACGGACCGGGGATCCACCACCTCGCACTCGCGACCGATGACATCGAGCGAGCGCTCGAAATCGCGCGCGACGCCGACGTCGAGCTCATCGACGAGGACCCCCGGCCCGGCGCGTGGGGTCACGAGGTCGCGTTCTTACATCCGAAGTCCACCGGTGGAGTCCTGACCGAGTTCGTCGAGCACTGATCAGTCGAGTTCTTTCAGCACCCGCGCCGGGTTTCCGCCGACGACCGTCTCGGGGGACCGTCCCCGGTAACGACCGCGCCCGAGGCGACTACGGAGCCGTCTCCCACGCTCGCGCCCGTCGGGTGCGGCTTCCGTGGTTCGGTTGTACTCGCGGGTGAGTTCGCGGGCGCGCTCTCGTTCGGCGACGAGTTGCGGATCGCTCGCGTCGTAGAGCTCGCCGCGGAGCATCTTCTCACGCTCGTTTGGCATGACGACTATCGAACGCTCGCCCGGATACCGGTTGCTGTTTTCCGACCGAACTCGTTTCCGGACGCGTTATAGCGTGAAGATTCACTACTCGCGGAAAATCAGAAGTGGGCGGCTGCGGTAGCGGGCCGGCGCGGCTCCGCCGCGCCGGTTTTTTGGAGGAGATTTTTCAAGGAGTGGTTCGCGCGAAGCGCGAACCCGACGCAGAAAAAGGTCCACGTGAAACACTACCCTTTTGACCCCGCTTCCGATAGAAGAGGGTAATGGGCCGACGAAAGAAGATCGTTCAGGAGTGTGAACGGTTGATGGACAACCCGGAGCACATCCGGAACATCGCCATCGCCGCACACGTCGATCACGGCAAGACCACCCTGACTGATAACCTGCTGGCCGGCGCGGGCATGATCGCCGACGAGGGCGAGGCCACCCGGCTGATGATGGACACCGAGGAGGACGAACAGGAACGCGGGATCACCATCGACGCGGCGAACGTCTCGATGACCCACGAGTACCAGGACACCAACCACCTGATCAACCTCATCGACACGCCGGGTCACGTCGACTTCGGCGGGGACGTCACGCGTGCGATGCGCGCGGTCGACGGCGCGATGGTCGTCGTCGACGCCGTCGAGGGCGCGATGCCCCAGACCGAGACCGTCGTCCGCCAGGCGCTTCGCGAGGGCGTCAAACCCACCCTGTTCATCAACAAGGTCGATCGGCTCATCAGCGAGCTGCAGGAGGGCCCCCAGGAGATGCAGGAGCGTCTTCTGAGCGTTATCGCGGACGTCAACGAGCTCATCCGCGGGATGACCGAGGACATGGACGACATCACCGAGGACTGGACGGTCTCCGTCGAGGGCGGCACCGTCGCGTTCGGCTCGGCGCTCTATCGCTGGGGCGTCTCGATGCCCTCGATGCAGGCGACCGGCATCGACTTCGGCGACATCATCGAGCTCGAACGCGCCGGGAAGCGCCAGGAGCTCCACGACCGGACGCCGCTCGCGGACGTCGTCCTCGACATGGTCTGTGAGCACTTCCCGAACCCGCTCGAGGCCCAGCCCCGGCGTGTCCCGCGCATCTGGCGCGGCGACGACGAGAGCGAACTCGCCGAGACGATGCGGATGGTCGACCCCGACGGCGAGGTCGTCTTCATGGTCACGGACATCTCGATGGACCCCCACGCCGGCGAGATCGCCACCGGACGCGTCTTCTCGGGGACCCTCGAAAAGGGACAGGAACTCTACGTCTCGGGCACCGCCGGCAAGAACCGCATCCAGAACGTCGGGCTGTTCATGGGCGGCGAACGCGAGGAGGTCGATCACGTCCCGGCGGGCAACATCGCCGCGGTCACCGGACTGCGCGACGCGATCGCCGGCTCGACCGTTTCTTCCGTGGAGATGACCCCCTTCGAGTCGATCGAGCACATCTCCGAGCCGGTCATCACGAAGAGCGTGGAGGCAAAGAGCATGGACGACCTCCCGAAGCTCATCGAGACGCTCCGGCAGGTCTCGAAGGAGGACCCCACGATCCAGGTCACGATCAACGAGGATACCGGCGAGCACCTCATCTCGGGCCAGGGGGAGCTCCACCTCGAAGTGATCACCCAGCGCATCGAGCGAAACCAGGGGATCCCCGTCAACACCGGTGAGCCGATCGTCGTCTACCGCGAGGCGATCCAGGAGCCGACCGAAACAGTGGAGGGGATCTCGCCGAACCGCCACAACCGCTTCTATCTCACCGCCGAACCCCTCTCCGAGGAGATCGTCGACCAGATCAAGCTAGGCGAGGTCTCGATGGACATGCCCGAAC
>JAWARX010000201.1:0-5038 GCA_038893155.1 Halalkalicoccus sp. | reverse complement strand
CATGTGATGGACGCCGCCGGCGACCAGCCCCGTGGCCATCTCCGAGACCAGTAGTATCGGAACGATCTGGAGTGGGTCGTAGCCGAGGACGAACAGCGTCGGCGCGAGCGCCGTCCCGAATCCCATCCCGGCCGCCGAGTCGAACGCCTCGAACAGGACGGCGAGGAAGACGACCAGCGGGACGAGGACGAACGCGCCGGGACCGCTCAGCCGCACGACGACGCCGTACACCAGCGCGAGTCCGCAGACGTACACGAGCGCGACGACCCCCAGCCGGCCGAGCGTCGAGCGCGACAGGCGCGCCCGATCGCGAACGGTCCGTTCGCGATCGAGCAGGGACGCCTCCCTGCCGATCTCCCGACCGCGGTGTTGTTCTTTCCACCGGCTTCCGTTCATGGTCACTGTTCGTCCACGGCTCCGCCCCCCGCGAGCACCCGTCCGTAGAACGCTATCGGTAGGTTTCGACGATGTATAACGGTTGCCTCGATCGTCTCACCGCCGCCCCGCGACCGCCTTCGTATCGGAAAAAATACCTATCTGTTGTGGGTGTGTCGATATGGGGGTACCCGTCGAAGCACGTATCGATGAATGTAGACGGATTGATATTAAATCTGAAGCGGCTCAGTCACGAACTCTCTGGCAGCGTCGCCGACCGCGAACGCTCGCGAATCGAGACCCGGCTCGAAGGCATCGAGCGCTGCCCGGCGTGCGAGAGTGCGGCCACCTTCGAGGAGATCACCGCTCCGCCGCCGGTCGACGCCGTCGAGTACGAAAGCGACGCCCTCCGTCGATCGGCGCTCAGCGACTACTACGTCGGCGTCCGATTTGCACCGTGTGGCCACGAGGTGGATCTGGAAACGATCGACGGGCTGTCCGTCCACCTGCGGGACGCCCCCCTCGACGTCGATTACGACGTCTCGCCCAGCGTCGGCTTTCCGCCCCGGTCGTGACTCCTATAGGTCGGTCAACAGCCGCAACAGCGCACCCGTTAGAATCACGAGCACGCCGGCGACCGTCGCGATCGGCGGAATCGGAACGAACAACAGCACGACGCCGACGAGCATCACGATCGAGGAAACTCTGACCATGGGGCTTCATTCCCCGCGATCCACAAATATCTGGGGCCTGCAACGGACGCCGTGGGGTCCGACATCGTCGAACACAGGTTCTTGTCCTTTGCGCCCCAACTAATTACTATGTTGAAACCACTGCTCGCGATCGTCGCGCTCGTCGAACTGCTCGCACCCGACCGATTCATCGGCTTCTGGGAGCGCGTGGCGCTCTCGAACCCCGAGGAGTGCTCGCGAAAGGCGTGGGTGAACCCCGTGGCTAGACTCGAAGGGGCGTTCGTCCTGCTCGCGCTCGCCCGGCCGCAGGCGTTTTCGGGGATCGTTCGCTCGGCGCTCGGCTGGTACGGGCTGCTGGCCGCGCTCGCGCCCGAGGGGTATCTCGCGTACTGGACGCCGCTGGTCTACGACGGCCGCCCCGAGTGGGCGTGGTGGGTCGCGCCCCTGACGCGCGCGGTCGGGGTCTGTTACGTGTTGTTCGCGCTGTTCTGGCGACCGTCGAAGGAGACGAACGAACGCGAGTAGCGCCCTACTCGACGGTGACGCTTTTCGCGAGGTTGCGCGGCTTGTCGATCGACCTGTCGAGGCGGTTCGCGAGCCAGTACGAGATCAGCTGGAGCTGGACGTTCGCGAGGATCGGCCCCACCCGGCCGTGCGTCTCGGGAATCGAGAGGACGTGATCGGCGTAGCGCTCGACGTCCGACTGGCCGTCGGTGACGGCGACGACGGGCGCGCCGCGGGCCTCGACCTCTTTGACGTTGCCGATGGTCTTCGTCGCGCGCTCGTCGTCTCCGGTGACGACCGCGAAGATCGGGGTGTCCTCGGTCACCAGCGCGAGCGGGCCGTGTTTGAGTTCGCCCGCCGCAAAGCCCTCCGCGTGTTTGTACGTGATCTCCTTCATCTTCAGCGCGCCTTCGAGCGCGACCGGGTAGTTGTACCCCCGTCCGATGAAGAAGTACGCCCCCGCGTTCTCGTACTCGGCGGCGATCTCCGTTGCCTGCGACTCGTCGAGGATCGACTGGACGTGATCGGGCAGGTCCCGCAGCGCACTCAGGAGCTCGCGGCGCTCGCCGTCCTCGATGGCGTCAGCGAGCAGGGTCAGGGCGGTCTGCTGGCTCGCGAACGTCTTCGTCGCCGCGACGCCGATCTCGGGACCCGCACGGATGTACATCGTGTAATCGCACTCGCGGGCCGCCGAGGAGCCGACGACGTTCGTCACCGCGAGCGTCGTCGCGCCGGCCCGGCCGGCCTGTCTGAGCGCCCGAAGGGTGTCGGCGGTCTCGCCGCTCTGGGTCACCCCGATCACGAGGGTGTCGTCGTCGATCGGCACCGAACTCCGGTCGTACTCGCTCGCGAGGAACGTCTGGGCGTGGACGCCCCGTTCCCGGAGGGTGAGTTCGCCGTAGAGCGCGGCGTGATAGGAAGTACCACAGGCGACGAACTGCACCCGTTTTGGGGTGGGCAGCTCCTCTAGCTCCTCGATCCGGACGCTGCCCGAGAGTTCGTCTACCCGCCCGCGGAGACACTGGCGCAGCGAGCGGGGCTGTTCGTTGATCTCCTTTAGCATGTAGTGGTCGTAGCCGCTCTTGCCGGCGTCTTCGGCGTCCCACTCGATGCGCTTGACCGGCGGTTCGAGCACCCGTCCGTCGGCGTCGGTGACGACGATCTCCTCGTCGGTGAGCGCGGCGAACTGACCGTCTTCGAGGTAGATCACCCGGTCGGTGTACTGGATGAACGCGGGCACGTCGCTCGCCAGATAGTTGCCCGCCTCCCCGAGCCCGAGGACGAGCGGGGAGTCCTGCCGGGTGGCGTAGATGGTTTCCGAGCCCCGGAACACCGCCGCGAGCGCGTAACTGCCCTCCAGGCGGCCGACCGCCGCCCGGAACGCCCGCTCCTCGTCGAGCCCCTCGTCGAGGTAGCGGTGGATCAGGTGGGGGACGACCTCGGTGTCGGTGTCGCTCTCGAAGACGTAGCCGGCCGCCGAAAGCTCCTCGCGCAGGGCCTCGTAGTTCTCGATGATGCCGTTGTGGACGACCGCGACGCTCGCCTCGCCGTCGGTGTGCGGGTGGGCGTTGCGGTCGGAGGGCGGGCCGTGGGTGCTCCAGCGGGTGTGGCCGATCCCGACGGGGACGCTCGGGACGGCCGCCTCCGAGAGGATCGCCTCCAGCTCCTCGAGTTCACCCTCGCTCTTGTAGACCGAGAGCTCGGTGTCGGCGAGTGCGATCCCCGCCGAGTCGTACCCCCGATACTCGAGCCCCGACAGCCCCGTCAAGAGCACGTCGAGGACCTCCCTGTCGCCGCCGGTACCCGCATAGCCGATGATTCCACACATGATTTATCGTACCTCCGTGTTCTCCGCGATCGCTCCGTCGACCTGCGCGCCCGCGCGAACGGTCGCGTCCGACTCCACCGTCGTTCCGGGGGCGAGTACCGCTCCGCCGCCGATCTCGGCCCGATCCGCGATCACCGCACCCAGGCGCTCGCGTTCGAACACCCGGTCGCCGATCCGCACGTCTCCCGGCCCGCCGGGAACCACGCTCGCCGCCCCGATGTGGACGCCCTGACCGGTCACGCAGTCGACGAGCGTCGCGTTCGGCCCCACGCGCGTATCCGAATCGAGCAGCGACCGCTCGACGACCGCGCCCGACTCGACGGTCACGTTCTCGCCGACGGCGGTGTACGGCCCGAGCACGACGCCGGGGCCGATCTCAGCGTCCGCACCGATCACGACCGGATCGCGGATCGTCGCCGTCTCGTGGACGCGCGCGCTGTCGTCGATTCGCTCCTCGCGTCGCTCGCCGAGCAGCCCCGCCTCGGTCAGGTCGTGGATCACCTCTAGAAGGTCCCACGGGTAGGTCGCATCGAGCCACAGTCCGTCGGTGACCGCCCCGCGAACCGCCGCGTCGCTCTCGGCGAGATACGACAGCGCGTCGATCAGCGAGTGCTCGCCGTCGCGCGGATCCGTCTCCCTGATCGCCTCGAAGATTCGCGGCTGAAGCCCGTAGACCCCGGCGTTGAGTCGGTACTCGCGCTCGTCGGTCGGGCGCTCGACGAACTCGACCACCCGATCGCCGTCCATGATCACGCCCCCGTAGTGCTCGACGCGACTGTGATCGAGCACGCCGATCGTCGCCGCCGTCTCCTCGCTCGTCGCGTCCATCACGTCTTCGACGATCCCCGAATCGAGGATCTGATCGCCGTAGACGACGAGAAACGGCTCGTCGAGGCGCTCCTCGATCGCGAGCAGCGCGTGGCCGGTGCCGAGCTGTTTTCGCTGGCGGACGTAGGTGAGCGGAACGTTTCGGTAGGTCGGGCCGAAGTGGCCCTGTACGCGGGTCCTGCCGTAGCCGACGACGACGGTGATGTCGCTGACGCCGGCTTCGATCAGGGCGTCGAAGACGTACGCGAGGATCGGTTTGTCGGCCGCGGGGAGCATCGGTTTCGGCCGATGGCGCGTCAGCGGGCGGAGCCGTACCCCTTCCCCGGCGGCAAGTACGACCGCGGGCAGCGAGTCCATAGCCACAGGATCAACCGACTGGCACTTATGTCTTTCATACTGTATCCCACGATCGCGAATATTCCGCACGATTTATCCGACGAAACCGGGGTTTTCGGCCCGCTCACGTCCCGTGTATGCGGTTTGGTGTGACGGACCAGTCAGCCGCCCGTCGTCGTTCCGTCGGACCCGCGTCGTCCGCTCGTCGTCGGCCGCTCGCCGAAGGGGTTTTTCCCGCGCCCGCGCAACTGGTGGTATGAGCAACCAGCCCACGAACGAGGCCGAATGGCGCGAGCGCCTGAGCGACGAACAGTACCACGTCCTTCGCGAGTCCGGCACCGAGCGACCGTTCTCGGGGGAGTACGTCGACACCTTCGACGACGGCACCTATCGCTGTGCGGGCTGTGGTTCGGTGCTCTTTTCCTCGGAGACGAAGTTCGACCACGGCTGTGGCTGGCCGAGCTTCTCGGACGCC
>JAWARX010000200.1:0-5048 GCA_038893155.1 Halalkalicoccus sp. | reverse complement strand
ACGCTCTCGAGCAGTGCTTCGGGATCGATGCTGTCGGCGAGTTTTTTATTACTCATTGTTACAGTGTGGTTCTATAGCGGAGTAGTTACGCGCTCGCGGCCTCGTCGCCGTTTCCGTTACCGTTCCCGTCGTCGCCGGAGCCGAGGAGCTCCCTGACGATCGCCTGGATGAACTCCGTGAGCAGCTCTTCGAGGGGCAGCTCCTCGACGATGCTGCCGAAGAAGTTCCGAAGGCGCTCGGCGATCGCGTCGGCGAAAGCCCGGATGCGCTCGCCGACGTTCAGCTCGGGGGCGGCGGGCAGGAGACCGCTCCCGTCTCCCTCTTCGCCCTCTTCGCCTTCCTCGTCGCCGCCCTGCTCGTCGTCGCGGCGCCCGCCATCCTCGTCGCCGCCGAGCAGCCCCCCGTCGCCGAGCAGGTCGTCGAGTCCGAGGAGCTCACCGAGACCGCCACCGTCGAGCAGCCCGCCGACCGCGGACAGCAGGTTCCCGAGCAGGTTCCCCTCGCCGGGGACCGCGGTGATGTTGAGACGGACCTCGTCGAGGTCGACCTCCAGACCGAGGAGATCGAGAAACAGCCCGTCGAGGTTCAGGTGGAGAACGCGAGTCCCCTCCTCGGATTCGGCGGCGTCCCGGTCCTCTTCGTCCACTTCGCCTTCGTCGGTTTCTTCGTCCTCTTCCTCGTCTTCGTCTGCTTCTTCGTCCCCTTCCTCGTCGTCTTCGTCCTCGCTTTCGTCTGCTTCCTCTCCGTCTTCACTTTCTTCGTCCTCTTCGCCTTCTTCCTCTTCGTCCGGCTCTGCTTCCTCCTCGTTTTCGTCTCCCGCTTCGTTTTCTTCCTCGGGCGCTTCTTCCTCCCCACCGTCGGGTAACAAGACGCGCACGTGGATATCGTCGTCTCGGTCAGCGGTCGTAGATTCGTCTCCCATCGTCGTCGAAACGACCACCCAGAGACGTAAGTAGGTTCATGGCGGTTTTCCCTACACGTCCGTTTCTCACTCGAACGACGGGGTGAACGATTCGCGACAGTCCAGACAGACGTGTGATTCTTTGTTGAGCGCGTCGGCGCTCTTCTCGGAAAGGTTGCCGTCGTTCGCGAGGCGCGCCGCGCCGACGCCGGCTTTGTACACCGATTCGACGCTTTCGCACTCGGGACACTCGATCGAGGAGCCGTCGACCAGCCCCCCGACGCGGTGTTCGAGGCGCTCGATTCGGTCTTCGAGCTCCTCTAAGTGCTCCCCGTCGTCGACGGAGGCCTGTGCGAGCGCCTCGACGGCCTCCTCTACGTCCATCGGCTCGTCGATCCACGGCAGCGTGATGTCGTCAGTACTCATGGCTGTCAGTATGTTGTCTTCTCCTATAGTTCTCGCCCCCGTGACGACAGGCTAGACGTCCTGGTCCATGTCGTCACGACGGTACCGGTGGGTGCGCCGATAGCCGGTGATCTCGTGGTCCGCGTCGAGGGAGATCTCGTAGCGCCCCAGAATGTCCTGGGTGTCGGGGACGCTCTTTCGTTCGAGCATCTCGACGGCTGCGACCCAGCCGGGCTCTTCGTCGTCGTCCGTCTTCCGGTCGCGGTCGACGGAGACGACGCTGACGAGTGGCCGTCCGATCAGTTCCTCTGCGACCTGCCGGATCTTCTCACGCACCTGCCCGATCTCGGTCTCCGAGACGGATTCTCCTTCTGCCATATCTGAACTTGTGTCCTCGTGATTGTCGATCGTTTCGTCCTCGGGTCCGTGCTGGTAGCAGAACCCGTCGTCTCGCGCCGGTCGGGTGCATCGCTCGCCGCCTGCCGTGAGCGCGTGGCACTGCTCGTCGTCTGACTCCGCAGCGGACATGCGATCCGCTTAGGAGGATTCGGCCGACGCCTCGATCTCGATGTCTTCGAGATCGTCTAAGTCGCCTTCCTCCTCCGCTTGCTCGATCTTCGATATCTCCCTCGCGTAGTGAAGGAACGTGTCTACGGAGGCGATAACGACACGGGCCTCGACGGTCAGGATCTCGATCCCGACGAGCGAGACGCGAACCCAGATGTCGATGACTGCTCCCTTATCGAGGATACGATCGAGTACCTCTGCGAGACTGGACGTACTTGGTCTGGCTTGACTCATGGTCTTCCCCTTCGTCTATACACGCGACCCCGACGGTCTTATGATTTCCCCTTCACTTGCAAGGCAGCCAACAGCCTTCCCATGCAAGCGCGTCCTTATTGACCGACCGTGACACATATGCGGGTGCGAACGAGTAGTTCCGCCACCGAGCCACCATGACCGACGATGCACTCTACGTGTACGGCGTGATCGAAAACGAAGACCTCGAACTCGACATCGAGGGTGTCGACGGGGCCGAGCGCGCCTACACGGTCGGCTATCAGTCGCTTTCGGCCGTCGTCTCGGACGTCGACACGGTCGAGCCCGAGCGAAGCGACGAGAACGTCAAGCGTCACGACGAGGTGCTCCAGACGATCCTCGAACACGACGGCGGGCGGACGATCGTCCCGATGAGCTTCGGTATGGGATTCAAGAACGAACGAACGCTGAAGAACCTGCTTCGAAACGCCCGGCCGGTGTTCAGTCGAACGCTCCGGGAGATCGACGGGATGATCGAGCTGGGGCTCAAGGTCCTCACGAGCGAGGACGCGGCGATCGACCGCGAAGAGATAGTCGAGGAGGTCGAGGAACGCTTCGACCCGATAAGCGTTAACGTCGTCGAGAACGAACTGTTCAGTGACCGACTCGTGATCAACCGGTCGTACCTCGTCGAACGCACGAACAGGGAGGCGTTCGACGGGGCGGTCGGCGAGTTCAAGGACGCCCACGACGACCTGCTGGTCCAGTACACCGGCCCGTGGGCGCCGTACAACTTCGTCGATATCGAGATCACCGCCCAACAGTAAGCCAATGTTCATCGTCGACGACCTCCTGCTGCGGCCGTTCATGTCGATCCTCGACGCCATCCACACGATGGCAATAAACGAGATGTACGACATCGAGGGGATCCACAACGAGATGAAGGAGAACCAGCTGCTGTACGAACTCGGGGAGCGAGACGAACGCGAGTACGCCGAACGCAAGGCGGAGCTCGAAGCGGAGCTGGAGGCGGCAGAACAGGCACACGAACAGCTCGAAGGCAAGAACATCCAGATACGACAATGACGACCGACGACAACCACCGGGAGGCCTCGTCGCTGCTCGACGTTCTCAGACACGTCGTCGAGACGCTACAGGAGGCAGAACGCAGCGGCGAGGGCGAAGGCGCCGGCCACGGAACGGTTTCCGGGCGGCGCTTTCGAACGGACTACGGCTTTTCCGTCAGTACAGGACCCGATCCCGACAGCCTCTGGGACCGACTCGGCGACGCGCGCGACGGGAACGCCGCAACGGGGACCGAGAGCGCGCCAGAGGCGGGCGAGGCGAACGAAATCGACGACGAGCAGTACCTCGTCGATGTCCGGGAAGCGGACGACGGAATCGTCGTGCTCGCGGACCTGCCGCAGGCGACCGCAGAGCGCGTCACCGCCGGGATCGATCGCGGGAGAAACGACCTCGTGATCGGACTCGACGACGAGGTCGTCGAGCGGATCGCGCTCGGGGACGCCGACATCGCCGTGGCCGATTCGACGTTCAGAAACGGCGTCCTCGAGGTCCGGCTGACCACTGGCGAGGACGACGATGAGTGAGACAGAAGCCGAGGCCGAGGGGAAAGAGGAGTCGGTGAGCCAGTCGGTCCTCGGCCGGCTCGAAGAGCTGATCCCGGGGATCGCAGAGGGACTCGAAGAGCTCAAGACACAGATCGTCGAGAACAGCGACGACGAGGACCTCATTAAGACCGCAGAGGAGATCTGGGACGTCTTAGACGAGACCGAAGACGTCCTCGAAACGATCGATTTCAACGAGCTACCCGACGTGATAGATATCGAGGAGCTGCCCGACGCGATCGACGCGGAGGAGATCCCCGAGGCGATCGCGGAGGGCGAGGCCCGGGAGGCGATCGATCTCTCGGCGGTCAGGGAGGCGATCGAGTTCCGCGAGCTGTGGGAGGCCGCCGACATCGGCGAGCTGCGCGAGCAACAGAAAGAGCTCGAAGAGGAGATCGACGACGTCACCGACGGCGAGGGAGAGGACGACGACGGACTGTTAGACGTGGATCTGGGCATGGGCGAGGGCGCACACATGCAGTTCGATCCCGAGGACAGACAGGAGAAGATCCAAGAGCTGATCGAGACGGCCGTCTCGGGCTTTCGGACGGCGCTGCTCGAAACCCACGACAAACTCCGCCTGCTCTATCAGTTCAACCAAGAGAAACTCGGCGGGCGCGAATCGCTGAACCCGACGGCGGTTTCGACGATGCCCAGCGGTCCGCTCCCGGATTCTGTCTCGACGCGCGTCTCGACGGTTCCCTCGCAGGTGAAGTACTCGCGGGCGAAAAACCCGAAGCGCATCTACGGTCGGCGCTTCGATCACGCGAACACGGACAGTAAGGACAATGAGTAGCGCAAAACCAACCAGACAGAAAAGCGACCTGGCGGACGTCCTCGAGCTCGTGCTCGATAAGGGGATCGTGAGCAACGCCGACATCGCCGCTACCTTCTGCGACACCGAGCTACTAGGCGGCGAGATCCGCGCGTCGGGCGGGACAACCATGAGCGACCGCGACGAGGGCGTCTCGGTGCTCGCAAAGCAGGGCTCGATCACCTTCGTTGGCAACGTCGTCAACGGCGTCTTCGGCTTCGCGATCGTCATGCTGATGACGCGGTTCGTCAGCCCCTCGGTGTACGGGCTGTTCGTGCTGGCGACGTCGGTGATCCTGTTCATGCAGGTGTTCGCGAACCTGGGGCTGCCGCTGGCGATCGACTACTTCGTCCCCCAGTACTTAGACGAAGGCGAGCCCGGGAAGGCGAAAGGGGTGATCGTCCAGGTCACCGTCACCGTCCTCGTCACGTCGTCGCTGGTCGCGCTCTTTCTCGCCTTTAGCGCCTCGTACGTCAGCGACTTCTTCCAGGAGCCGTCGCTGCAGGTCGCGCTGTTGCTGTTGAGCATGACGATCCCGATG
>JAWARX010000199.1:0-2712 GCA_038893155.1 Halalkalicoccus sp. | reverse complement strand
TGACCCTCGGCGTAGACGTCCGGCGCGCCATCGATCACTTCGACTGCACCGTCCTCCCGGTCGAGGAGGTTCAACCGTCCCTCGCGTTCGGTGACGAGCAGCCGCGAGTCCTCGGGCAGGAACGCGAGCCCCCACGCGTTGTCGAACCCCACGTCGAGCTGTTCGACGTCGTACTCGTCTGTGCTACTGTCGTCGGCCGCCACTGGACCAATCGCGATGCTACTCGCGCCCGCCGCGCCGATGGCCTGAAGCACTCGCCGACGTGTCTGATGTGTATCTACCATAGGTATCCATCCGCACAGTTCGTGCGGTGTTTCGCCTTTTTACACTACTGGAGATTATACTCTTGGGTCAGCTATAGATACATTATGTGTTCTGAATAACTACTTGTAGCTGCTATGTACTATCAGATATGATCGGCGCGATCGCGCCGGAGAGCTTCGACCGCCCGGTATGGCAACTGATTTCAACCCATAGTAGTATGAAACGTTTATGGCAGACGACGGTTCGGAGCCGGTCTACTACGTGATAAGCGACCTCCACATCGGCGGCGACGAGCAACTGGAGGACGTCGAGTTCTTAGACGAGCTGCTCGACTTTCTCGAACGCTTCGAGGGGACCGACGAGAACGTCGAGCTGGTCATCAACGGCGACGCGTTCGGGCTCTGGGAGTTCACGACGATCGAGGGCATCGAGAAGTTCGACGCCCTGATAGAGAGCTACCCCGAACTGTTCGCCCAGCTGCGGGCGACCGGCGAGTCGATCGCCATCACGCTGTTGCCGGGCAACCACGACCACGACCTGGCCGCCTACGACGGCTACGTCGAGCGGTTTGCGGAGTACAACGTCGATCTCGTCCCGGAGAAATCGATCACGCGGCCCGTCGGCGAGCGGACGATCCACTTCGAACACGGCATGCAACGCGATCCGAACAACCGGATCGAGGACTTCGGGAACCCGTCGGCGACGCCGCTTGGCTACTACTACAACACGCTCGTGACCAGCCGGGCGGGCCAGCTCTCCGATCGCGGGCGGTACAACTGGCTCAAGGACGTTCAGGCCGTCACTCCCACCGAACGGATGCCCGTCTGGCTCCTCTCGAAGTACTTCTATCGCGAGATGAACCCCCTGCTGCGCTACTCGATCGTTCCCTTCCTGTTGCTGTTCAACGTCAGCGCGATTCTCGCGATCCTCGCGGGCCTAGGTATCGCGGGGGTCTGGTCTACGCCCGTCGAGTGGGGAACGGCGTTTCTCGGGCGGTTCGGGACCGCCGGCACGGCGCTGTGGTGGTTTCTGACGGTCAACGTCGGCGTCGCGGGCCTGCTCTTGCTCGTCGGGATCCCGTTTTACTTCATCCGGCGGGACCTCAGGAAAACGATCGACCGCTTCGGGATCTTCGAGACCGAGCTGACCGTCGATCCCAACGAGCCCTACGTCGACGCGGCCCGCGAGGTGTTCGCCGAAAGCCCCGAGACTGCGGTGTTCTGTTACGGCCACACCCACCGCCCGATGGTCGAGGAGATCGACGACCGCCTGCTGGTCAACACGGGGACGTGGCTCAAACGCCTCTACCGCCGGGACGGCGTCGTCGGTCTGTTACCGCCGGTGTTCTACCCCGACTTCCAGCTCTGTGCGGTCCGGATCGCTCACGAACCCGACGACGAGGAGATCAGGGTGGAGTACGAGCGAATCGAGAAGGCGAACCCCGCGAACGAGGAGCTGACCCGCACCGAGCGCCTCCTCGCGCTGGGTCGGGAGCCGGATTCGGAGCTACCGGATGGAGCGGCCGTCGACGCCACGGTAGAGCGCGAACGCGTGGCCGCCGACCGACAGCGGTAGACGGCGCGTGGCGCGGACGAGCCGATCATCGCGACGCCGCGTGGCGCGGACGACTACCGCGTGTTCGACGACCCGCCGTCGACCGCGAGAAGTGGGACGTCATGCTCATCGAGCACACGACCCCCGAGGCCGCCAGCACGTCCTCGAACGTCGCGATCAGTCGGTCGGGTTCGATCGCGCCCGTGCGGCCCCGTCGGTCAGCAACGCCCCCTGTTCGAGCGCGGTCCGGAGCCGGTCCCACGTCGCCTCGTCCTGGTGACCCCAGCCGTCCTCGCGAGCGCCGCCGAACTCGCGGCTCGCGGTCTCGAACGCGGCGGCGAGTCGGTCGGCCGGCTCGTCCGAGCGATCGGCGACCCGCTCGGCGGCCGCGGTCGGGTCGTGACGCGCTCTCGCCCAGCCGGCGGTCGCCGCCGCGAGGAACCGCTCGAGCGCCGCCCCCCGCTCGACGAGCGTCCCCTCGCGGACCACGAGCGTCGGCCCGTAGATCGGGAAGCGATCGGCGATCGTGAGCGCGTCGACGATCATCCCCCGGCGTTCGAGGTCGCGCGGGTCGGAGAACGAGCCCGTGACGACGTCGACCGCCCCGGAGAGCAGCGCGTCGCGCTCCTCGCCGCCGGTGTCGACGATCCGTACCGCGCCGTCGAGCGCGACCTGGTTCAAAAACAGCCGGCCCAGCGTTCCCGTCTCGGAGCGAGCGGGCATGCCGACCCGCCGGCCGCGAAGCTGGTCGACGCCCGCGAGCGGCTCGCCGAACGTCTCGCGGACGGTGTAGAGGACGGCCGGCGCGCGCCGGTAGGCGACCGCGACCGGGACGACCGGCTCGCCGGCCGCCCGCGCGCGCAACACCGTCGCCGCGCCGACCAGCCCCACGTC
>JAWARX010000198.1:0-5082 GCA_038893155.1 Halalkalicoccus sp. | reverse complement strand
CTTCGACCCGACCGAAATTATCATCATCGCGCTGGCGACCGTCTTCGGCGCGACGCCGATCATCGTCAAGATCCTGACCGACAAAGACGAGATCACCGCCCTCCCCGGCAAGATCGACGTCGGGGTACTGATCGTTCAGGACATCTATCTGGTGTTCGTGCTGGCGATGCTCGGCGCGGGCCAGCTCGACAGCGTCGCCGAGGCCGGCATCACGCTCGCGACGATCACCGGCCTGATCGCGCTCATCGGAATCTTCTCGATCGCCTCCTCGCGATACCTCCTCCCCAAGCTGTTTCGCGAGATCGCCGACAACAAGGACGTCTTCTTCGTCGTCGCGCTCGCGTGGGCCTTTCTGTTCATCAGCGTCTCCGAGGCGCTCGACCTCTCGGTCGAGGTCGGGGCCTTTCTCGCGGGTATCAGCCTCGCACAGCTGCCCTACAGCAAGGAACTCGAGGAGCGCATCGGCCCCATTACGGACTTTTTCATCCTCGTCTTCTTCGCCTCGATCGGGCTTCGCCTCGCGGCCGACGACCTGCTGGCCTACTGGGTCGAGGCCGTGGTCGCTTCGATAGTGCTGATGATCGGGAACTTCTGGATCATGTTCTACCTCATCGACAGGGAGAGCTTCAGCGTCGAGACCTCGTTTCTCGGCTCGATCAACATGATCCAGGTCAGCGAGTTCTCGCTGGTCGTCGGCGCGCTCGCGATCGCTCAGGGCTACATCGGCACCGAGATCCTCGGCTACCTCAGCCTGATGGCGCTGCTCACGATGAGCGTCTCCGTCTACGTCATCAACTACAACCACGCGATCTACGACCGGGTCCGACCGTGGTTCGCCCGCTTCGAGGAGGAAGGGAAAGGCGACGTGGAGCTACCGGAGTACAGCGATCACGCCGTGGCGATCGGCTACGACGAGATCACCCGCAGCGCGCTTCCCTTCCTCGAAGCGGAGTTCGGCCACGTCGTCGTCATCGACAGGAAGACCGCCCACGTCGAGGCGCTCGAACGCGAGGGCTACGACGCGATCTACGGCGACTTCAGACACGGCGAGATCCGCAAGGAATCCGGGCTGAAACGCGCGGATTTCGTCCTCAGCTCGACGGTCCAGCCCGAGGTGAACAAGGCGCTGCTCGCCGAACTCCCCGAGGACACCACGGTGTTCGTCGAGGCCAACTGGATCGACGACGCCCGCGAGCTCTACGACCTCGGCGCACACTACGTGATCATGAGCACGCACCTCACCGCCGAGCGACTCGGCGAGTACCTCGAACTGTACGTCGAGGACCGCGAGTCGTTCCGCGAGTACGTCGAAGACGACATCGCCCGGATCCGCAGGCACGACGCCGAGGAGATAGACACCTACATGACCGAGAAGCTGCTCGAACGCGATCGGTCCGAGTCCGAGACCGGAACCGGTGGCGGGGGTGTCGTCGATGAGTGAGCTGCTGACCGCGCTGTCGGTGATCTTCGTCGTCGCCGGCGCGCTGCTGTTGATCGCGAACCACTACTCGCTGGCGACGGTCCCCTTTCTGATCCTCGCGGGGGTGATCGCCGGCCGCTTCATCGACCCGCCGGTCCTCCTCGAACTCGCCCAGTGGGGAATCGCCTTCCTCGTGTTCGTCTTCGGGGTCCAGCTCGATCTCGGGTCGATCCGACCGCTCGCCCGCGAGACCGAAGTCACGACGACCGTTCAGGTCGCGGTCGTCGGCGCGCTCGCCTTTCTCGCCGCCTTCGTCCTCGGGTTCGACGCGATCAACGCGCTGTATTTCAGCATCGCCGCCGCGCTGAGTTCGACCATCGTCGGCGCGGGCCTGCTCCAGGCCGAGATCCGACAGAACCTCGTCTACGGGCGGCTCGCGGGCTCGATGCACTTCGTTCAGGACCTGCTCGCGATCCTGATCATCCTCCTTTTGAGCGCCGAGACGGCGACGGCCGACGCGGTCAGTTCGAGCCTCGGCTACGGCCTCGTCCTGCTGGTCGTCGCCTACGTCATCAACATCGCGCTGTTCGACCGGCTCTCGGCGCTGGTCGAGGGCTCCCAGGAGCTGCTGATGATCACCGCCGTCTCGATCCTCATCGGCTTTCTCGCGCTCACCGAACTGGTCGGGCTCTCGATCGTCGTCGGGGCGTTTGCCGCCGGGCTGGCGATCAAGCGCGATTTCACGCGCAACCTGGGGATGCTCAACGGGATCGAATCGATAAAGGACTTCTTCGTCGCGGTGTTTTTCGTCTCGCTGGGCGCGCTCGTGTTCGTCCGCCCGCCGGACCTGACCGTGCTCGCGGCAGCGCTCGTCCTCGTCTTTCTCACCGCGGCCGTCAAGCCGACGGTGACCTTCCTGGCCCTGCTCTGGGAGGGGTACGACGCCCGGACCGCGACGCTGACGAGCCTCAGTCTCGACCAGCCGAGCGAGTTCGCGCTCATCATGGCGATCGAGGCGTTCATCGCGGGCGCGATCGTCCCCCAACTGTTCGACGCGATCATCCTCGCGGCCGCGGTGACGATGATCACCGCCTCGTACACCCGACGCCACGACGAGGAGCTCTATCGACTCCTGAGCCGCCTCGGTCTCCCGCGTGCCAGCCACCGCAAGACCGACCAGCGAAGCGCCGTCTCCGCGTCGCTTTCGGATCACGTGATCGTCCTCGGCTACGGTAGACAGGCCCGCCGACTGGTCGAGACCTGCGAACGGCGCGGGCTCGACTACCTCGTGATCGAGAACGACCCGACGATGTTCGACTCGCTCGAGGGCGACTGTCGAAACTACGTCTTCGGCGACGCGATGGACCGCTACACCTGGGAGAAAGCGCGGGTCGAACACGCTTCGCTGATCGTCTCGACCGTCGACCAGCGGCGCGTCTCCGAGCGGATCCTCGCGCTCGAAACCGGGGCCGACGCCGTTCTGCGGGCACGAACCGCCGAGGGGGCGAGCGACCTGCTCGATCGCGGCGCGCTGTACGTCACCGTCCCCGACCTGCTGGCCGCCGACCGGCTGCTCGAACACGTCGCGGGCGTCGTCGAGGAGCCGGGCTATCGCGATCGGCTCCGCGAGGAGCATCTCAGGGAGCTCGATAGCTTCGAGAACGCCGGCTTCGCCTCGCTCAGTGAGGACACCGATCCCGTGACGTGACCGCCCTCGATCCGTCCCGGCCTCGAACGTGAGAGCTATCCGTCTGCCCATCGCTTCCCCGGCATGGAGTGGGGCGAACGCTGGGGACTGATCGGCACACACCTGACGGTCGCGCTGACGGGGATCGTCGCCGTGCTCTCGATCGTCACCGGCATCGCGAACATCAGCGCGCCGGCGGTCGGACTGCTCCACGACATGATCGACATCCCCGTCGTGATCCACCGAACCGCCGGCTTCACCGGCGCGATGACCGGCTTTCTGATGCTGCTTTCGGCCTACGGCCTGCGGAGCCGGCTGTGGGTCGCGTGGTGGTCGACCGCCGTGCTGTTGCCGATGACCGCGATCCAGGGGCTACTCCAGTCGAGCGTCCTCTCGATCCCTCTCATACTCGTCTCCGCCCTCGCGATGGCGAACCTGCTCGCGAACCGCGGGCAGTTCGACCGCGAACTCCAGCTCTCGAACACCCAGATCGCCGCGGGCCTCGCGCTCGTGGGCGCGCAGGCCTACGGCACGCTCGGCACCTACGCGCTGCGCGAGGGGTTCGCCGAGGTGGAGACGATCCTCGACGCCTTTTACTTCACGCTGGTCACCGCGAGCACCGTCGGCTACGGCGACGCAACCCCGATCACCCAGGAGGCCCGGCTGTTTGGCCTGTCGGTCCTCCTCGTGGGCACCGCGAGCTTCGCGGTCGCGCTCGGTGCCCTGCTCAGCCCCATCATCGAAGCCCGCTTTGCGGCCGCACTCGGAAAGATGAACGACGCAGAACTCGCCTCACTGGACGATCACGTACTGGTTCTCGGCTACGGCGAACTCACCGAGCCGATCCTGCAGGAACTCGAAAGCCGCGCGCCGTTCGTCGTCGTGACCGACGACGGGACCCGCGCCGACCGGCTGGCCGACCGCGACGTCCTCGTTCTCAGAGGGGATCCGAGCGACGAGGGGACGATCGAACGCGCCGGCCTCGATCGGGCGGGGGCGGTCGTCGTCGCGACCAACACCGACGCCGAGGACGCCCTGACCGTGCTGACGGTCCGTCAGCTTCGTCCGGATATCCGGATCGTCTCGGCGGCGACGGATCGGGAGAACGTAGTCAAACTCAGGCGTGCCGGCGCGGACGCGGTCATCAGCCCGGCGACCATCGGCGGGCGGCTCATGGTCCAGTCCGCGCTCGGGCGCGAGGATACGGAAGACATCGCCGACAAGCTGTTACGGAGCGACTAGCCGTCGCGTCCCGCTCAGAGCCGGTCGTAGTACTCGTCGAACACTTCGAGGACGGCCTTGAGCGCGCCGACGATCACCGGCCCGACGAACAGGCCCATGAAGCCGACGAGGTAGAGCCCGCCGACCACGCCCACGAGGATCACGCTCGGGTTGATGCTCGCGTACCGGTCGACGATGACGGGTCTGAGAAACTCGTCGGTGACGCTGACGACGATCGCGCCGTAGACGAACAGCCCGACGCCGAAGAGGGGGTCGCCGGTCGCGACGAGGTAGATCGCGGCCGGCCCCCAGACGATGAACGCACCGATCACGGGCAAGAGCGCGAGGATGATCATCATGAACGTCCAGAAGGCGGCGTTCGGGATGCCCGTCACGAACAGGCCGATCCCCGCGACCGCGCCCTGGACGAACGCGACGAGGACGTGGCCCAGAAGCACCGCCCACGTGATGTCCCTGAGACGCTCCGTGAGCTCGGACTGTACGTCTTCGGGAAGCGGCACGATCGTGCGGAGCCACGCGATCAGCGAATCGCCGTCCTTGAGGAGGAAAAACAGGACGAAGACGGCGATCGCGAGGCCCACGAGGACGTCCGTGGCTGCGCTCAACCCCCCCGCCGCGCTCCCGGCCGCGATCTGAGCGGCGTTCTCGGCGTACGACGCCGCCTGCCCCGCGATGTCTACCTGCTGGCCGGTGTACTGTGCGATCAGCTCCTCGACCCGTCCGAGTTCGACGT
>JAWARX010000197.1:0-5086 GCA_038893155.1 Halalkalicoccus sp. | reverse complement strand
GCTCCGAGTGGGCCCGTCCGAGCCCCGTCGCCTCGCGGAGGAGTTCGCGGTGGACCGCGAACCGCACGCGCTCCCAGAAGCGAACGCCGTCGATCCGACGCGAGAGGAGATCGAGGTCGGATTCGAGGGCGAGAAAGCGCTCGTGGGCCGCGTCGTACTCCATCGGACGGGGAGACGGCGCGTCGGTACTTGTGGGCGGCGGTTCGAAAGCGGGGAGATTTTAAACGGGTAGTTGTCAGTGAACCTATGCAGGACCGGCGCGTCCTCGTCACCGGCGGGGCGGGCTTCATCGGCTCGAATCTCGCGAACCGCCTCGCACGCGACAACGATGTCATCGCCATCGACGACTGTTCGCTGGGGAGTCCGGGTAACCTCGACTCCGCCGTCGACTTCCGCGAGCGGAGCGTCCTCGAAGACGACCTGCCCACCGCGGTCGACTGCGTCTTCCATCTGGCGGCGCGCTCCTCCTATGCGATGCACGAGGGCGAGCCCGCCGTGGGCGCGCGCGTCAACGTCGAGGGGTTCGTCAACGTCGTCGAGCAGGCCCGGAACGACGGCTGTGAGACGGTCGTCTACGCGTCTACCTCCTCGATCTACGGCGACCGGACCGAGCCCGCGCCCGAATCGATGGCCGTGGCGGCAAACACCGGCTACGAGGCCTCGAAGCTCGCTCGCGAGCGCTACGGGGAGTACTTCTCGAACCACTACGGAATGACCGTCGCCGGGATGAGGCTGTTTTCGGTCTACCAGGGCTACGGCGGCGCCGAAGCCCACAAGGGAGAGTACGCGAACGTGCTCGCGCAGTTCGCGGAGGATCTCGCGAACGGGCGCGCGCCGGAACTGTACGGCGACGGCTCTCAAACCCGTGATTTTACCCACGTTTCGGATATCGTCCGCGGGTTCGAGCTCGCGGCCGAGTGCGAACTCGACGGGATCTACAACCTCGGCACCGGCGAGAGCTACGACTTCGTGGCGGTCGTCTCGCTGTTGAACGAGGAGCTGGGGACCGCGATCGAACCGGAGTACGTCGAGAATCCCATCCCCGAGGCGGTCTACGTCCACGACACCTGCGCCGACTACTCGAAGATGCACGCGGCCACCGGCTGGGAGCCCGAGATCGACTTCCGCGAGGGGATCCGGCGCGTCTGTCTCCCCTACGTCGACCCGACAGCCGAGCGATAGTTAGGTTCGCGATCGATCCAAGAACCGTTTTGTAGCCCGGATGACTGAGTGAAGACATGTCCTCGCGGATCACGATCGGCGACCGTGCTGTCGGCGACGAGGAACCGACGTACGTCATCGCCGAGGCCGGCATCAACCACAACGGGAGCCTCGATCGGGCGAGACGCCTCGTCGACGCCGCCGCCGACGCCGGGGCCGACGCCGTCAAGTTCCAGAAACGAACGCTCGAGGAAAGCTATCGGGAAGAGATCGTCGAGACCCCCTCGCGCGGCGAGATGGGCGTCGAGTACACCGTCTCGAACCTGAAAGACGTCGCGCTCCCCGCCGGCGCGTTCGAGGAGCTCTCGGCGTACGCCGCCGAGCGCTCGATCGAGTTCCTCTGCTCGCCGTGGGACGAATCGAGCGTCGCCTTCCTCGAAAGGCTCGATCTCCCGGTGTACAAGGTCGGCTCACCGGACCTGACGAACCTCTTTCTCTTAGAACGGGTGCTCGAAACGGGCGCGCCGCTCGTGCTCTCGACGGGGATGGCAGAAGAAGAGGAGATCGGACGCACCGTCGAGTTTCTCGCCGATCGAAACGCCGAGTTCGCCCTGCTTCACTGCCGGAGCACGTATCCTGCGCCCTACCACAACCTCGATCTGCGGTTCATGACCGAACTCGACGAGCGATACGACGTGCCGGTCGGCTACTCGGGCCACGAACGCGGGATCGCCGTCTCGAGCGCTGCGGTCGCGATGGGCGCGTCGATCCTCGAACGCCACCTCACGCTCGATCGCTCGCTCGAAGGGCCGGACCACGACGCCAGCCTCGAACCCGGGGAGTTCGACCGGCTCGTCGAGGACGTCCGGGCGATCGAGGAGAGCCTGGGTAGCCACCGCCGGTACATCACCCGCGGGGAGTACAACAACCGCGTCGCGCTGGGAAAGAGCCTCGTCACCGCTCGCCCGATCGACGCCGGCGAGACGATCGAGCGGGCGGACCTCGGGGCCAAAAGCCCGGCGAAGGGGATCTCCCCCCAGGAGTACGAGGCGGTCGTCGGCTCGACGGCCGCCCGCAGGCTCCCCGCCGACGAGACCCTCCAGTGGGAGGACGTTCGGAGCGGCGTCCACGAGGAGTACGACCCGGACCTAGAGAACTGGGGCGTCGTCGTGCGCTTTGCGGACATCGACGAGCACGACTGGGGCGAGCCCGACCTCTTCGAGTTCCGCGTCAACGGCGCGGATCTATCCGCACAGTTCGACCTCGGAACCTACGAGGAGAAACTGGGGATCCACGCGCCCGAACAGGTCGGCCACGGGATCGTCGACCCGAGCGCGACCGACGAGCCGACCCGCCGGCAGGCCGTCGAGACGATCCAGCGGACGATCGACCTGACCCGCGAGGAGATCGCCCCTCACTTCCCGGCGACCGAAACCCCGCCGATCGTCGTCCACCCAGGCGGGATCACCGCGGATGCGATGCACAGGGAGGCGGTCGACGAACTCAACGCCGCGCTCGAACGCAGTCTCGCGGAGCTCGACGAGGCGGGCGTCGAGGTGCTAGTCG
This sequence comes from Halalkalicoccus sp., assembly GCA_038893155.1. Classification (GTDB taxonomy): domain Archaea; phylum Halobacteriota; class Halobacteria; order Halobacteriales; family Halalkalicoccaceae; genus Halalkalicoccus. The sequence continues at coordinate 2,359 of JAWARX010000197.1, read as the reverse complement.
AGAACATGCCCCCGCTGCCGTGGATCTACGGCGGCCAGCGGTATCACAACAACCTCATGGGCGCCGAGGAGATCGCCGACTTCTGCGAGCGCACCGGCCGGCGGATCTGTTACGACACCTCCCACGCGAAGCTCTGGTGTAACTACGCCGGCGAGGACCTGCTCGAACACGCCCGGACGCTGCGGCCGTACACGGCCTATCTCCACGTCGCCGACGCCGCGGGCGTCGACGGCGAGGGGCTCCAGATCGGCGAGGGCGAGATCGACTTCGAGCGACTCATGCCGGTCTACGAGGACTTTTCCGGGCCGATGATCACCGAGATCTGGCGCGGCCACGAGCGGAAGGGCGCGGGGTTCAAGGAGGCCGCACAGCGCCTGAGCGAGATCCGCCAGCGCGTCAAGTAGATGGGCGGACCGATCGCCCGGATCGGACGGCGGTACGCCGAGGACGGCCTGGCTGGGCTACGGGCGGGCGCGCGCCGGCGGCTCGCGGACCGGATCGAAGCGAGCGCGCTGCCCGACCGACTGATCGAACACACCCGCGAGGAGCGGCTCGATCGAGAGGAGCTGCTCGCGCGTTCCGAGCGCGAGGGTCGGTGTCTGCGCTTCGATCGGGACGACGACCTGCCGACCCTGCCGGCGATCGGCGAGCGCCTTTCACCCGCGGAGCGCGAGCGCTACCACGTCTACCCGCTGCGGGAGTACACCGCCGACCCGCCGTTCGTCTGCGAGCTATCGGACGCCCGACTGGTCGGCTGGCCGCCGATCGCGCTTTCCGAGGGGCGCGTGATCGTCGAGACGCTCGTCTCGCGGGCGGTCGAGGCGGGCCGCCCGCACGACGCGATCCGCGCGGCCGTCGCGAGCGCCCCCCTCTCTGTGAGTACCGCGTTGCTGGGGTCCGAGACTCACATTGGCGCGAACCGACGGCTCGAATCGGCCTGCCTGCTTCACAACGCCTGGTGCAACTACTACCACTGGACGCTCGAACACCTGCCGAAGCTGCGTGCGCTCGAACGCTATCGCGAGGAAACGGGGGACGTACCGACGCTCGTGATCCCGCCGGATCCGCCGGGCTGGCTGCGCGAGTCGCTGTGGCTCGCCGGCGGCGATTCCTATCCGATCGTCGAGTACGCGCCGGGGCGGGTCGACCGGCTCGTCGTCCCCGCCTATCCCGACCCCACGCGCGAGAACTGCCGGTGGCTGTGCGACCGGGTCCGCGAGCGCGCGGGAATCGCGGGCGACGTGAGCCAGACGAGAGAGTCCGCGGAGGGCTCGGAGCGGATCTTCGTCTCCCGGCGCGGGGCCGACCGGCGGGACGTGCTGAACGAGGAGCGGGTGATGGAACGGCTCTCGGAGCTCGGATTCGAGTCCTCCCGGCTGGAGACGCTCTCGGTCGCACAGCAGGCCCGGCTCTTCGCGGACGCCGAGATCGTCGTCGCGCCCCACGGCGCGGGGCTGACGAACCTGATCTACGCCGAGGAGTGTGCGGTGCTCGAACTGTTCGGCCACCGGGTCAAGGAACACTACTACCGGCTCGCGGCGGCGCTCGGCTTCGAGTACGACCACCTGCTGTGTGAGCCGTCCGACGAGGACATGGTCGCCGATCCCGACGCCGTGGTCGCCGCGGTCCGGGGGCTGCTCGACTAGACGGCGAGCGGCCTGAGATCGGGGTGGTCGGAGTGATCGAACTCCAGCTCGCGGTCGTGGAGGCGGTCGCGGTGTTCCATCCACTCGCGGTGGCGCACGAGGACCGCGACGGGGATCGCGGGCAGGTCGAGCAGTTTCGCGATCGCCAGCCGGTGCATCCCGCCGACGTGCAGCAGCTCGCCGTCCCGGCCCACGTCGACGAGGATCTCTTCTGCCATCGCCGGCAGGAAGCCCGGTTCGCGGTCGCGGGGCCCGAGGTCGCGCTGAGAGAGACAGCCCCGTTCGCGCACGCTCTCGTAGAGGGCGTCGCAGTACGCACACCGGTCGAACAGCTGCTCGCGCGTCGAGCAGCGTCGCCAGGTCGTCTTTCCCTCCTCGATCGAGCGCAGGCGACGCCGGATCCCCTCGATCTCCGCCCACTCCTTTCCCTCCTCGAAGCGCGCGCGGAAGATCCGGTAGATCGGCCGGTCGGTAAACTCGTAGGGCAGCTCCGCGTCGGGGTCCGGCCGGTCCCAGTCGCCGTCCAGTACGGTTCCGAACAGCCGTTCCTTGTCCGCCCACGGCGGGTACTCGCGCATCGTGGTGTGGGTGATCCGGGCGGGGTCGACCCGCGTGACCGCGAACGGATCGATGGGGGCCGCGTAGGCGTCGACGTCGAACGACATCGCCCGCCGGTAGTACCGGGGCGCGAGCCGCCACCGGATCGCCTCCTG
>JAWARX010000196.1:0-5087 GCA_038893155.1 Halalkalicoccus sp. | reverse complement strand
GGAATCGATAATTAATCGATGAAAAATAAAGAATTTAACCAGTGAGGATTCTACCTGCTTACCGCGAGGTGACCGCTTCGCCTCACTCGAAAGTTATGTAAATTTTATATATTTATTCTATTTTGTTTGCGACGTGATCAGTCGTGGACGGTGACCCGAGGCGGCGATTCTCTCCCAACGAGGATGATCGTGGTGTGACGCGCCGTTCGGTACTGGCCGGCGTCTCGGCGGCCGCCGCGGCGATCACCCCGGCGCTGGGCGGGTCGAAGACCGGAGCGATCGTACCGTCGGCTGGCGAGCGGACGTTCGATCCGATCCGTCACGGCTTCGGGTTTTATAACCGGCGGACGCAGGAGGGACCGTATCCCGAGACCGACGGCGATCTCGAAGACGACTGGAGCGATTCGTTCGAGCGGGCGTTCGATCGTCCCATCACCGACCTTCCGGCCGGCCTGCGCGACGCGCTCGCCCAGCACGCACGCGAGGGCGTGCTCGAAGCGACCCGCACGAACGGCTACTGCTACGGCATGGTGTTCGCCGCCCAACGCTACTTCGAGGAACCCGAGACGATCCCGAGTGGATTCGAGCACGCGAGCGAGATCACCCGTCCGAACGCGCCCGAGGCGAGCGACGGGACGCCGGTGCTCGACGAGATCGTCGAGTGCCACACCGCGCAGTATCTCGATTTCGACGCGTGGCTCGGCCGGTACGGCCTGCTCGATCCCGCGTTGATCGACTACGAGTCACAGCTCTCGGAACTCCTCGCGACGGTCGACGCCGTCGGAACCGCCGGCATCACCGTCTTCCGGGCCGAGTCGGTTCGCTCCCATCAGGTTCTCGTCTACGACTACGAACGCCGGCCCGGGCGGACGACGCTTTTCGCGTACGATCCCAACTACGCCGCCGACACCTACGAACGCTTTACGTACACGATCGAGATCGACACGACCGGGGCGGAGCCGACCCCGCGGCCGGTCGAGTACGGCGTCCCGTACGATCAGTTCGTCCACAACGAGCACGACCGCGAGATTCGCGCCCGCCACGAGGGATCGACCCGGCTCTTCCAGGCGGACGCCGACCCCTACGATCGGCTCTTCGGGACGACGGTGTTCGTCACGGGCGATCCGGCGGTCGAGACGACGGTGTTCGACCCCGCTGGAGGCCGGCTCGATCACACGCGCGGACCCGAGCCGCTTTGCTATCGCTACGGGGCCGAGACGGGGACGTACTCCATCGCGGTGACCGCCGTCGAGTCGGGCGAGTACGCCCTCGACGTCCACGCGGGCAGCGCCCACCGCGACTTTCTCGACGAGACGATCGAGGGGTCGATAGAGGCCGGGGAGACACATCGGTACGGGCTGACGCTCGACCGGGACGGCGCGACGCTCGAAAACTCCGTCTCGGGCGCTGCCGCCCTCGGTATCGTCGGCGGCTACGCGTACCACCGTCGCGGGTGAGGCGGGCCGCTTTGCACCCGGAAGGAAGCGCTCGCGACCGAACCCGACGGGACGACGTACGAAGCGAAATATCGTTCGATACTCCACTTTTACGAGGTAGCGCTGTCGAAAATCCACTTTGCCAGATCAGAAACGGGCTGAGTGCGGTCGAGGACCGTCGGACTGCCCACCTCGCTCGCAAGCCGAGTTTTTATTTTCAACGGCGGGCTAGTTCTCGACGAGGACTCACGTCGCGCGATTGCTGCGAGGCACTCTCGTGACCGATTGGACAACTCGATCTTCGATTACTACTAATGGCAACGGACCAGGCAACGCGGAGTCGGATGGAGGGTGTATCGGCGGTAATCAAGGAGTACGGGCTCGCGTTCGTGATGGTCGCGGGCTACTTCGGTTCGGGTTCGGTATTCATCGCGAGCCAGGCGGGGGTCGCCCACGGCTACACGCTGCTGTGGGCGGTCGTCGGCGCGGCGCTGCTCGGGTTTATGGCTCAGGATATGAGCGCCCGACTGGGGATCCACGGCACCTCGCTGATGGTGTTCGTCAGGCAGAAACTCGGACGCGGCGGCGCGACCGCCGTCGCGCTCTTTCTCTCGATCGGCTGTGTCGCGTGGACGCTCGGACTGGTCGCGGCGGTCGGCGCGGCGGTCCAGTTCGTCACGGGCGGAGCCGTCGCTTGGCAGCCCGTCGCAGTCGTGACGACGTTCGCCGCGATCGGGGTCGGCCTGCTGAACTACGACCTCGTCGAGAACTTCATGATCGCGATGATGCTCGCGCTGATGGCGATGTTCCTCGTCGTCATGATCCCCAGCGGCGCGGACCCGACGGCGGTCGCGACCGGGTTCGTCCCGACGGTGCCGAGCACCGCCGCGCTCACCGTCGCGGCCGGACTGCTCGGGACGACCGCGCTCTGGCCGAACTTCTTCCTCGAATCCATCCTGGTGAAAAAGAAGGGCTGGACGAGCGAGTCTGACCTCTCGACGATGCGAAAGGACCTCGCCGTCGGCTATACGGTAGGCGGGATCACGACGATCGCGATCCTGATCGTCGCCGCCGCACTCCTGCCCGCGCTGGGCTACACCACGCTCGAATCGTTCGTCACGCCCGGCGAGGCGCTCGTCGAGGTGTTCGGCGCGTGGGCGATGATCCTCTTTGTCGCCGGCACGGCCGCCGCGGCGTTCAACAGCATCATCCCGATCATGTGGACGCCTGCTTACATCATCCCGCAGGCGATGGGCCACGAGCCGACCAAGGACGGTCGGCTGTTCAAGCTCATCTTCGTCGGCGGGACGGGCTTCGGCGTGCTCTCGCCGCTGGTCGCCGCGGTGCTCGATCTCGGCGTCGTCGACATGGTCGTGCTGTTCCCCACCTACAACGGTATCTTCGGCCTGCCGCTCGCCGCGGCGCTGTTGTTCTGGGCGGTCAACGACCGCGAGACGATGGGCGAGTACACGAACACGCTCAAGTACAACGTAATCAACGCGGCGCTCGTCCTGCTCGCGATCGTGCTCGCGGTGCTCGCGGTCCAGGACTTCATCGACATGCTCTTCGGCGGCGGGCTGTCATAACGAGGCGTGTCGCCCGAACTCGCCGCAGCCCTCGCGCTGATCGCGCTGTTCGCCGGCGTCGGCATCACCGCGATCGGCCCCGGCGGCGTCTTCGTCACGATCGCACTCTTTGCGCTCTCGCCGCTTTCGACCGCGGAGGTCGCGGGCACCGCGAGCGCCACCTTCGTCGCGACCGGCCTCTTGGGTAGTCTCGTCTACCTCCAGTCGGGCGAGTTCGCACAGGGCCACGCCCGCGAACTGGCGATCGTGCTCAGCGCGACGAGTATCGCGGGCGCGCTCGCGGGTTCGCAGCTCAACCTCGTGCTCCCCGAGCGCGTCTTCGGCACCCTCCTCTCGCTGTTCGTCGCCACCATCGGCGCGGTCATCGTCTACCGCGAACGAGTCGGCCTCCGGCCGGCGAACGAACTCAACAGCGTACCAGCCCGCCAGCGCCGCCTGCTCGTCGGGTCGATCGGGTTGGGAATCGGGATTCTTGGCGGGCTCCTCGGCGTCGGCGGCCCCGTCGTCGCCGTCCCGATCCTCGTGGTGCTGGGCGTGCCGATGCTGATCGCCGTGGCCGTCGCGCAGGTCCAGTCGGTGTTCATCTCGGGCTTTGCGACCGTCGGCTACACGCTGGCCGGTGCGGTGTCGATCCCCGTCGCCCTGCTCGTGGGGATTCCCCAGCTGATCGGCGTCGTCGCCGGCTGGAAGGTCGCCCATCTGGTCGATCCCGGCCGGCTGCGGGTCGCCCTGGGGATCGTGCTCGTCGCGGTCGCGCCGCTGTTGCTCGTCTAACGAAAGCCCTCGCTCGGCCTTGGCAGGCCTCGCTTGCGAAGCAACCTCGCCCTGCTCGCCCTTTTCATGCCCGGCCAGGTACTGCCGAGTCGCGCCGTCCGACAGCGCGGGGCCGCCTGCCCCGCTGGCCGTTCGAGCGGCCTCCGGCCGCGAGAAGACTGGACGGCGCTTCCGAGAACCAGCCCTTCCCCGCCCCACTCACGCGAGCGACGAGAGTGCCGCTCGCGTTCGTTCCGGCCACCGCGGATGTCCTGCTACCTCGAAACGAATACGGAATCGCCCATTGCAAACCGATTTCGTGCGGACCGCGAGCGCTCCGCGCTCGCGGCTTTTTGGAGGAGATTTTTCAAGGAGTGGTTCGCGCTTCGCGCGAACCCGACGCAAAAAAAGGTCCCTTAGAAGTAATCGATCGACTCGGGCAGTTCGAGCTTCATGCCCTTTCGCTCGCGGATCTCCATGATCGTCTCGCGCTGGAGGCTGTCGGACATGACGCGGAAGCCGGCGTTCTCGGTGTTCCAGGAGGCCCGACCCTCGGTCGCGCTGCGGATGTCCGAGGAGAAGCCGATCATCTCGTCGACGGGGGCGATCCCCTCGATGACCATGAGGTCGCCCTCCTGGTACATGTCGTCGACGCGGCCGCGACGGCCCTGGATCTCGCCGCTCGCCGAGCCCATGTGCTCGCTGGGGACGTCGATACGGACGTCCTGGATGGGTTCGAGCAGCGCGACCTGCCCGGCGATGAGCGCGCGGTGGACCGCGCGGCGAACGGCGGGGATGACCTGTGCGGGTCCACGATGAATGGTGTCCTCGTGGAGTCGGGCGTCGTTCAGCCGGAGCAGGGTTCCCTGAACGGGTTCGGCCGCGAGCGGGCCCTCGTCGAGGGCTTCCTCTAAGCCCTCGATAACGAGTTCCATCGTCTCGTTCAAGTGCTGGATCCCCTTCGTGTCGTCGATCAGGACGTTGGTGCCGAAGATGTGCTCGACGTTCTGGGAGGTGTCCTTGTCCATGCCGGCCTCCTGGAGCGCCTCGCGGCGCTCCTGTTCGGGCATGTCCATCGAGACCTCGCCGAGCTTGATCTGCTCGACGATGTCCTCGGAGAGCGGTTCGAGGGTGAGGTAGAACCGGTTGTGGCGGTTCGGCGCGATGCCTTCGACGGTGTCGGTCGCCCCGCGGATCGCCTCGCGGTAGACGACGATCGGCTCACCCGTATTGACGGGGATCCCCTGATTGCGCTCGATACGCTGGGTGATCACTTCGAGGTGGAGTTCACCCTGGCCCGAGATCAGGTGTT
>JAWARX010000195.1:0-5108 GCA_038893155.1 Halalkalicoccus sp. | reverse complement strand
GGGTACGGCGCGCGCGAGGACACCCTGATCATCGGCGGGGGCGTCATGCCCGAGAAGGACAAAGAGCCCCTCCAGGAGGCCGGCGTCGACGCGATCTTCGGACCCGGGACCCCGATGAAAGAGACGATCGAGTTCGTCCGCGAGAACGCCCCCGAGCGATGAGCCGGGGCGACGAGGAGCTCGTCGAGGCGCTCCTTTCGGGCGAGTACCGCGCGCTCGCGCGCACGATCACGAGGATCGAGAACCGCTCGCCGGGCTACCGTGATCTCGTGGCCGCGCTCCACGAACACACCGGCGACGCCGAGGTGATCGGGATCACTGGAAGTCCGGGCGCGGGCAAATCGACGCTGGTCGATAAGCTCGCAAAAGCCTACCGCGACGAGGGCCTGACGGTGGGCGTGATCGCGGTCGACCCCTCCTCGCCGTACACCGGCGGGGCGGTACTGGGCGACCGGATCCGCATGGCCTCGACGACCGGGGACATGGACACGTTCGTGCGCTCGATGAGCGCCCGCGGCCAGTTGGGAGGGCTCTCGACGGCGACCGGGGACGCGATCACGGCCTTCGACGCCTTCGGGATCGACCGGATCGTCGTCGAAACGGTGGGCGCGGGCCAGAACGAGGTCGACATCGTCCGGACCGCCGACACCGTCGCCGTGCTCGTCCAGCCCGAAAGCGGCGACGACATCCAGATGCTCAAGGCCGGAATCCTGGAGATCGGCGACGTCTTCGTCGTGAACAAGGCGGACATGCCCGGGGCCGACAGAACCGTCAAACAGCTCTCGGAGATGCTCGAAGGCCGAGCGGAGAGGGAACAGTGGGACCCGGAGATCATCGAGACGGTCGCCACCAGCGGCGAGGGACTGTCCGACCTTCGGGAGGCGTTTTCGACCCACCGAGCGTATCTCGAATCCTCGGGCGCGCTCGAAGCGAAAGCCCGCACCCGCTACGCCGAGGAGGTCCGCACCTTGCTTCGCGAGGACGCCGGCCGCCTGCTGGAGGGGGAGATCGAACGTCGCGGCGGGATCGACGAGCTGGTCGATCGGATCAGTGCAAAAGAAACCGATCCCTACACCGTCGCCGAGGAGATCGTCGCGCCGCTGGAGGAGTGTCTCGCCCGCGAGGAACGCGAACCGCCGGCCAGAAACTGAGCGCGGTCGATCAGGGTTAAGACCCCTCCGTCCGATAGGTCGGGTATGAAGCTACGCCGTCTCGTCGGTGGCACAGCGGCTGCCGTCGGCCTCGCAGCCGTCGGCAACCGAACGCTCGCCGGTCGCGCCGGATCGCTCCCGCCCGCCCTCCCCGGACGCCAGCACACGTATCGTTGGCGCGGACTCGACGTTTCGTACACCGAGGCCGGCGATCCCGCAGATCCGGACTTGCTTCTGATCCACGGGATCAACGCCGCCGCCTCCAGCTACGAGTTCGTCGAGGTCTTCGAGGAGCTGGCCGAGGAGTTTCACGTCATCGCGCCGGACCTGCCCGGCTTCGGTGTCTCGGATCGCCCGCCGCTTCTGTACTCGGGGTCCCTGTACACCGCCTTCGTGACGGATTTCGCGCGCGACACCGTCGAGGACGCCGCCTGCATCGCCTCCTCGCTGTCGGGCGCGTACGCCGTCGAGGCCGCCGGGTCGGTCGACTTTTCGCGGCTCGTGTTGATCTGCCCGACCGCGACGACGATGCCCACCCAGCGCCCGCGCCTTCGATCCGCGTTCCGCCTGCCCGTCGTCGGCACCGCGCTGTACAACCTGATCGCGAGCAAGCCCTCGATCGGGTACTTCAGCGCGGATCACGGCTACTACGACATGGAGAACTTCACCGACGAGAAGCTCGATTACGAGTGGGAGAGCGCCCACCAGCGGGGCGCTCGCTACGCGCCCGCGTCGTTCATTTCTGGGTTTCTCGATCGCCCGATCGATCTCGGGACGGAACTCGCCGAACTCGACGTCGAGACGACGCTCGTCTGGGGCCGGGAGGCCGACATCACGCCGCTCAAGCGGGGTCGAACCCTCGCGGAGACCGCCGACGCGAAGCTGGTCGTGATCGATCGTGCCCGCTTGTTGCCCCACGTCGAACACCCACGGGAGTTCCTCGACGTGGTGCGCGAGGAGCTACGCGGGCCGGAAGACGAGTAGCGGCTCCTCTTCGGTCTCTCGCTTCTCCACCCCGACGCCCAGGCGCATCCCCGTCTCGGGTTCGTCGACCCCGCGAAGCTGGCCGGTCAGGCGCACCAGTCCGAAATCGACGATCGCCACGGTGTAGGGTGCGTCCTCGGCGAACGCCGGCGTCGCGACGTGGATCGTCGTGTAGGTGTCGAGCGTCCCGCTGTCCGGCAGCGACCGTTCTTCGAGGTTCGTGTCCCCGCACTCCGGACAGCGCCGCCTGGGCGGGAGCGAGCCGTGTCCGTTCGAACACTCCAGAGCGAAGCCCTCGCCCCGCTCGATCGCCGCGAGCCACTCGTCGTAGCCCTCGTCGTACTCGCTCATGCGACCACCTCCGGGTCGAAACCCGGCGTAGTCGCGCCCGTTTCACTCATGCGACCATCCTCGGGGCGTCGCTTCGCACTCGATCGCTCGCGCTCTCTCGTGCGACTCCCGCCAGAGCAAAGCTCTGGCGTAGTCGCGTTATTCACTCCCATCCGGTCGCTCATGACGCGACCTCCAGAACGTGAACGGTCGTGCTCGCGACGGTGCCGCCGGCGTTGTGCGCGAGGCCGATTTTCGCCCCCGAGACGGCGTCGCTGTTGACGTGCTGTCCCGAGAGCACTCTGGCGAGCTCGATGATCTGGCTCGTCCCGGTCGCGCCGACCGGGTGCCCCTTTGCCTTCAGGCCGCCCGAGAGGTTGATCGGGATCCGCCCGTCCCGCGTCGTCTCGCCCGCGCGAGCCGCGCCGATCCCCTCGCCGGGTTCGAAGAAACCCAGTGACTCGATCGCGAGCACCTCCGCGATCGTAAAGCAGTCGTGGACCTCCGCGACCTCGACGTCCTCGGGGCCGATCCCCGCGTCGGCGTAGGCCTCCTCGGCGGCGGCCGTGGCGGCGGGCGTGCGCGCGAGGTACTCGCGGTCCGCGAGCGCCATCCGGTCGCTGCCCTGACCGGTGCCGGTGATCGAGACGGGCGCGTCGATCCCCTCGCGCTCGGCGTACTCCTCGCTGACCAGCACCATCGCGCTCGCGCCGTCGGTGATCGGGCAGGCGTCGTACAGCCCCAGCGGCTCGGCCACGGGCGGCGCCTCCAAGACGTCCTCGACCGTGATCGCACGCTGGTACTGGGCGTGCTCGTTTTCCAGTGCGTTCTCGTGGTTCTTCACCGCGACGTGGGCCAGATCCTCCCGATCGCCGCCGTACTCGGTGAAGTAGGCCTGCGCCATCAGCGCGTACGCGCCGGGGAAGTTCATCCCCGCGCGGATCTCGAACAGCTCGTCGGCGGCGATCGACAGCGCCTTGGTCGCGCCCGCGGTGCCGAGGTTCGTCATGCGTTCCGTGCCCCCGACGAGGATCGCGTCGGCCTCGCCGTTGCGGATGTTCTTCACCGCCTCGCGCACGGCGACGCCGCTCGAGGCACACGCGCTCTCGAAGCGGGTCGCGGGCGCGCGGATCCCCGCCATCTCGGCCATCAGCGGTCCCTGGTGGCCCTGGTCCTCGGCGAGCTCGCCCATGAAGTTGCCGTAAAAGAGGGCGTCGACCGACTCCCGGTCGACGCCGGATCGATCGATCGCCTCGCCGCTGGCCTCCGCGAAGAGGTCCCTCCCCGTGCGCTCGGGGAACTGCCCGAAGTGGGTGTGGCCCGTGCCAGCGATTCGAACTCCTGTCATGCCCGCCCGTAGTCTATCCGCGACTATAGGGCTGCCGGATGATATGCCAACCCAAACGATCCCGTAACGCCGACCGAATGCGCTGAACCACCGTCTGTCGCGCGATCATCCGAGCGGCAGAACGTAGCAGCGGGACGTCCCGACGGAGGGAGTTGGCAGTGCTGTCAGAGGCACCCGTCTCTCGCAGTACGCCGTACGCGTTCGATCGAAATAGGCGAACCGTTGATCGAGAAACTGTTTTATATACCGGGTTCGCTCGCGACCTCGCGTTCAACGAGCTTTCTGACGGCGGCCCGAACGTGTTTCGACACCGCTTGCGGACTGATGTCGAGACGGTCCGCGATCTCGGCGAGCGTCACGCCGCTCGGCGTCTCGAAGTAGCCCTCGCGGGCGGCCAGCGCGAGGACCTCGCGCTGTCTGTTGGTGAGTTCGCATCCGTCGGGAACCGTCCGTTCCTCGCTGTACAGCCGGGTGACCTTGCTTTCGCGTGCGATCTCCGTGCCGGCGTCGAGGATGGTCCGGAGAGCCTCCCTGTCCGGGAACCGCGCCCGGAGGTGCAGGCCGTCGGCGTCGCGAACCGCCCCGAGCCACGTGATGTCGTGTTCCCGAAAGAGAGGGAACACGAGCGGTTGCTCGGGCGGGAACCCCGCGGTGACGATCCGGTACAGCCGCCCGTCGCCGGTCTCGGTGACCTCTCGGAACCCGAGAACGGTTGGATCGTTCCCGAGGGCCTCCTCGAAGGCGTCGAACTCGCAGCCCGAGACCCACCAGAAGAACACGTACCGGGTATCGTCGCCGTCGGTGAGGTAGTGGACGTTCGCGAACTCACAGCGTGCCTCGGGAACCCGTTCGAACGTCTCCTCGAACAGCAGTACGTCCTCTTTAAATAATACCTCTGCGATAATTCCCATCCGTCCGTATCACGAAAGCCACGCTGATAAGCCCGGTGGCTACCGTCGCCGCGAGCGTACTGGCGGGCTCACATCCCCATATCAGTAGCCCCCTCGGGAACGGGAAGCGCGTTCGGTGCGACCCCGAGCAGCTCTGCGGCGTGATCCAGCGCCATGTCGAAGCCGTAGTACCGTTCGACCTCGTTTCCCTCCTCGCGGACCATCAGCATCGCGTAGCCCTCGCGGTTCTGTGCGACCTCGACGCGCCGCCCCTCGCGTTCGAACGCGAGTACGCGCTCGGCGTCGGTCTCGCGGTACTGCGCGTCCACGCCGTTCGTTTCGGCCATGTCCCCGTTTGGGTCGCCCGGAAGGCGAACCTGTCGGTCGCGACCCGCGACCGGAGCC
>JAWARX010000194.1:0-5120 GCA_038893155.1 Halalkalicoccus sp. | reverse complement strand
TCGACGAGCGTCACCGACAGCCCGCGCATCGCCAGATCCCGGGCGATCCCACAGCCCGTCGAGCCGCCGCCGACGACGAGCGCGTCGACCCTGTCTCTCATCGTCTTCCCGTTCGTGGCTGGCTACTTTACTTTACCCCTCACCCGACACCAAGAGTAAACTATTTCCTACATGACTGTTAGCTACAGATAATGAGCGCCGATCGCCCTGCTCCCCCGAGGTACCGACCGCACGGCCGATCCGGTCGGTGGAGGGTTCGATGAACATCGCGGAGCGAATCGCACGTCGAAGGCGGCAGAACGGCGAAATACGGCTGATCCGTAGCTACGACGCGCTGAACCCGGCCGCCCACGTCCGGGAGCCAAGCGGGCGCGAGTCGGCCCTCGAACAGCTGCTCGACTGGTTCGAACCCGCATTCGACGGCGAGGCTCCGGGGAACTGCTACGTCTGGGGTCCGAAGGGCACGGGAAAATCCGCGCTCCTGACCGCACTGTTTTCCGAACTCGGTCGCACCAGCCGGGACGCCTCGGCCATCCACACGACGACGCGCGCGGCCGACACCGCCATGCCGACGTTCACGTACGTCGACGCGCGTGGAACGCGGAGCGAAGTCGGGTTCAGACACGCGGTCGTCGATTCGTTGCTTGCGGAACGCGTCCCGAAACAGGGGGTCGGACGGGATCACTTCACGTCGCTGCTGGAGGACCGCTTTCGGGACACCTCGCGGCGGGCCGTCGTGGCGGTCGATCACCTCGGCGAACCCGACACTCCCCCGGTCGCGGCCCTCGACTCCTTCCTCGCGTCGGCCCCCGACTCGGTCGCGTGGATCGCGGCGGGCCGATCCCCGCCGGCCGACCTCGGCGTCGAGGTAGCGACGAGCGTCCACCTGCCGGCCTACGAGCGGTACGTCCTCGTGGACATCCTGACGAGTCGGACCACTCGGGGACTGAACCGGCAGGCGATCTCCCACGAGGAGCTTCGACGGATCGCGGAGTGGGCCGACGGCGACGCCCACGACGCGCTGTCGACGCTGTTCGGCGCGGCCGTCCTCGCGAGCGAGGCCGACGAACGAACGATCGATCCGACTCTCGTCGATGAGGGAATGGCGGCGGTTCCACGCCCGAGCGTGTCGATCGGGCGGGTCCTCTCGCTTCCGGCCAACAGACAACGGGTCCTCCGGGAGCTGCTCGACTGTGAGCCGACCGAGCGCTCGGTCACGACGACCGCGGAGGCGCTGGCGAGCGACAGAGAGCTTTCGCTTTCGGCGGGGACGATCACGCGCTATCTCTACGAACTCGCCGAATCCGGAATCCTCGAACGGGTGCGCGCCGACCGCTCCGACGGTCTCGGTCGCCCGCCGAGCCGGCTGGAACTCCGGTTTCCGACGCTCGTCTTCCGCCGGCTGTTCGACGCCCGAGACGAGGCGTGAGGCGGGGGGAACGTTTATCATGAACGTCTGTATTGGTTACGCACGGTACGGTACCGTTCGGTAAAGAAACGGTGCCGTCGGACCGGATCGCTCCGGGAACGAGACTAACCATGCCAACCGAACATTTCGTCGGTGCGATCGATCAGGGGACCACCGGCACACGATTCATGGTGTTCGACCACGCGGGACAGGTCGTCGCCAACGCGTACGAGAAACACGAACAGATCTACCCCCAGCCGGGCTGGGTCGAACACGACCCGGTCGAGATCTGGGAGAACACACAGTCGGTGATGACCGACGCGCTCTCGGACGGGGGGATCGACGCCGATCAACTGGCGGCGATCGGGGTCACCAACCAGCGCGAGACGACGGTGCTCTGGGATCGGGATTCGGGCAGGCCGGTCCACGACGCCCTGGTCTGGCAGGATCGCCGGACGACCGACCGGGTCGAGGAGCTCCAGGAGGCGGGGATGGCCGAGACCATCCGAGAGAAGACGGGCCTGGAAGTCGACGCCTACTTCTCGGCGACGAAGGCCGAGTGGCTCCTCGAGAACGCCGACCCGATGAAGCTCGAACCCGCCAAACAGCAGAGCGTCCGCGATCGGGCCGAGGAGGGCGAGGTGCTGTTCGGGACGATCGACACCTGGTTGATCCACAAGCTCACGGGCAACCACATCACGGACGTGACCAACGCCTCGCGGACGATGTTCTACAACATCCACGAGGCCGACTGGGACGAGGAGCTACTGGAGGAGTTCGGCGTTCCGAGAGCGTGTCTCCCGGAGGTACGTCCCTCATCGGACGACGACTACTACGGTCACACGGACCCCGACGGTTTCCTCGGAGCCGAGATACCCGTCGCCGGTGCGCTCGGCGACCAGCAGGCCGCGCTGTTCGGCCAGACATGCTTCGATCCGGGCGACGCGAAAAACACCTACGGCACCGGGAGCTTCTTCCTCATGAACACCGGCGAGGAAGCCGTCGAGAGCGACCACGGCCTGCTTACGACCGTCGCGTTCCAGCGCTCGGGCGAGCCGATCAACTACGCCCTCGAGGGTGCGATCTTCATCACCGGTGCGGCCGTCGAGTTCCTCGAGGACCTCGGGCTGATCAAGTCCGCCGCCCAGACCGCGGAGCTCGCGAGCCGTGTCGACTCGACAGACGGCGTCTACTTCGTCCCCGCACTCACCGGTCTCGGCGCACCCCACTGGGACGGGCGAGCCCGAGGGACGATCGTCGGAATGACGCGGGGCACCCGCAAGGAACACCTCGTCCGGGCGACGCTCGAGGCGATCGCCTATCAGACCCGCGACGTCGCCGAGGCGATGGAGGCCGACAGCGGTATCGAGATGGGGACGCTCCGTGTCGACGGCGGCGCGGTGAAAAACGACTTCCTCTGTCAGCTCCAAGCCGACGTCCTCGGGACCGAACTCGTCCGTCCGGAGGTCGACGAAACGACGGCGCTCGGCTCGGCGTACGCCGCCGGCCTCGCGGTCGGCTACTGGGAGACGGCCGACGAACTCCGAGACAACTGGCAGATCGACCGGGAGTTCTCCCCCGAAATGGACCCGGAGGACGCCGACCGCACCTACGAGCGCTGGTCCGAGGCCGTCGAGCGCTCACGGGGTTGGGCGAGGGACGAGTAGATGGTCGAAGCCACCGTCCTCCAGATCCCGTTTCTCGGGATCGGCTTCGAGACGTTTCTCGTGTTACTCATCGCGGCGCTCGCGGGCGGTGCGTTCGGTGCGGCGATCGGCGCGCTTCCCGCCTTCATCTTCACCGGCTTCCTGGTGATCGCGGGCGAGGCCGCGAACCTCGCCGACGCGGAGTTCGCGGACGCCGCGGGAGTGCTCGAAGCGCCGGGGATCACCGACGCGATCGCGTTCGGTCCCGTTTTCGGCCCGCACATCTCGTTTGCGGCCGGCGCGGCGGCGACTGCCTACGCCGCAAGGCAGGGCTACATGGACACCGGCTTCGACTACCACGAGGGCAAGAACATCCTCTACGCCTTCGGAACCCACCGCGTGGACGTTCTCGCCGTGGGTGCGGCCTTCGGCGTGCTCGGCTTTCTCATCACCGAGGTCTCCGCGACGCTCGGGCTCCCGTGGGACCCGATCGCCGTCGCGGTCGTTCTCTCGGCGTTCGTCCACCGCGCCGCGTTCGGCTACGACCTGCTGGGTCCCGCACCGGAGGGGCGCATGAACATGAGGCCCTTCGCCCGCGGGGACACCCGCGCGGACGGCCGACTCGCGGTCGAGCCGTGGCTCCCCCACCAGTACGAGTGGCCCGGCGTCGCTGCGATCGGATTCACCGTTGGCGTGCTCGGTGCGTTCGTCGCGCTCGCGACCGGCAGTCCGTTTCTGGCCTTCGGGATCAGCGCGGCGAGCCTCGTCTTTCTCAACTGCGGCGTCGAGAACGTCCCCGTCACGCATCACATCTCGCTGCCCGCCTCGACGGCCGCGCTCGCCGCGCTGGTCACGTTCGACGGGTCGGTCCTGATCGCGCTGATCGTCGGCGCGCTCTTCGGGTTGGTCTCGGCGCTCTTCGGCGAGGCGTTCCAGCGAGCGGTCTACGCCCACGGTGACACCCACGTCGATCCACCGGCGGCGGCGATCGTCTTCGGGACGTTCCTCGTCGCGCTGTTCGCGCTCGCAGGGATCTTCGACACCGCCGTCTGGGTGCCGCTGCCGGTCTAATCCGTCAGCTCTCTCCGCTTGATCTTCCCGGTCGTCGTCCGCGGGAGCTCCCTGCGGAACTCGATCTCGCGGGGGTACTCGTACTTGGCGAGACGATCCTTGACGAACGCCTGGAGCTCCTCACGGAGCGCGTCGCTTCCCTCGTACCCGGCGGCGACCTCGACGAACGCTTTGACGATCTCGCCGCGGGTTTCGTCGGGGACGCCTACTACGCCGACCTGCGCGACCGCCTCGTGGTCCAGCAGCACGTCCTCGACCTCGCGGGGCCCCACCCGGTAGCCGCTCGTGATGATCAGGTCGTCGTCGGGGGACTTGAACCAGAGATAGCCCGACTCGTCGCGCTCGGCGAGATCACCGGTGAGATGCCAGTCGTCGCCATCGGACGTCCCGTCCGATGAGGATCGCATCGCGGGGCTCTGCTCACCGCCGTCCGGCCCGTTCGCGAGCGTCACGTCGGCGGTTTTCTCGGGACGGTTCCAGTACTCCGAAAAAACGACGGGATCGCCCTCGCGGCGCACGGCGATCTCGCCGATCTCGCCGACCGGGACCACAGATCCCGTCTCCGGGTCGATCACGCGGACGTCGTGGCCCGGCACGGGCTTGCCCATGCTTCCCGCCCGCGCGGGGAACCACTCCCGGCAGTTCGTCACCAGCAGGTTGGCCTCGGTCTGGCCGTAGAGTTCGTTGACCGGGACGTCGAGTTCCTCGTCGGCCCACCGGAGAATCTCGGGGGTCAGCGGCTCGCCGCCCGAGCAGATCGCCTCGATCGAGAGGTCATACCGACTGGAGTCGACGTCCATCAGCATGCGGATCGCCGTCGGCGGGAGGAAGGTCCCCGTCACGTCGAACTCCTCCATGATCGAGAACGCCTCCTCGGGATCGAACGTTCCGAGCGGGGAGGCGACGACCGGCTGGCCGTAGTGCCACGCCGGGAAGACGAGGTCGCCCAGCGCGCCGATCCACGCCCAGTCGGCCGGCGTCCAGTAGACGCCGTC
>JAWARX010000193.1:0-3845 GCA_038893155.1 Halalkalicoccus sp. | reverse complement strand
GGCGGGGGGAGCGGTCAACGGTCGGTCAGTTGTCCTCGAGGTAGCCGAGGTCCCAGTCGAGCAGGAAGTTCTCGCGCTCGGCGTCGCGGTTGACCCGCTCGCGGTTGCGCCGGAACTGCGGGTCGTGCGGCGGCAGCAGCACGAGGCGGGCCATCACCCGGGCGCGGAAGGCCTCGATGAGGGCCTCGTCGCTCTCCCACGCGGGGTGGGGATCCTGCGTGTTGAAGTGGATCTCGTCGTACGGGCAGTTGACGATACAGGCCTTACAGCCGATACACTGTTCGTGGTTGTGCATCGTGATGCCGCCCTCACCCTTGTACAGCGCCGAGGTCGGACAGCCGCTCGCACACGGTGCGTCGTCACACTGGTTGCAGAGCGTCGGCTTGTACTCGTAGTTAACGTTGGGGAACTCCCCCTCGGTGGTGATGATCCGGCTCGAGTAGGCTATCCCCTCCTGAAGGTTGTTCTCCTGTGCACAGCCGATGTTGCAGGCTGCACAGCCGGTACAGCGCTGGAGATCGATCACCATCGAGAGGTTAACACCCTCGTCGCCGAGATCCGTCTCATCGAGTTCGGCCCGCATCTGTGCGTCGAGCGTCTGGCTTTCGGTTTCAGTCATCGTCGGTCCCTCCAGTCGGTGTCGTGGTCGTGGTTGTCATGGGTTTGTCCTCCGTTCGCGGGGGGCGCTGATCGGTGTCGAGCAGGAACGTGCCGGCGGTGTAGACGAGCGCACAGAGCGCGAGCGCGAAGACGATCAGCGCGATCTCGACGTGCGAGGGGACGTAGCTCACAAGCGGGTACTGGTAGGATGGATCCGCGACCAGCGCGACGACCTGTCCGCCGACGACGAACTCGTAGCGGGTGACGAACAGCCCGACCAGCGCCGCCGCCGAGGCCGCCAGCACGCCCGTTGTCGTCCTCGTTTTCGGGGACGCCATCAGGAGGATGGGAACGATCAGCCCGATAAAGATCCCCAGCCCCCAGTAAATGGGGGCGAACGATCCGAGGAGCATGTGCTCGTAGGCCATCGCGGTCGAATCGCTGGTTGCGGTCAGCCCGTAGAGCGCCTTCACGAGTGCGACGATCAACACCGCGCCCGCGAGCGCGCCGAGGCCCTTCCCGATGTACTCGGTCAGCAGCGTCCGGAGCTCTCCGCTCACTTCCCGGGCGGTCACGGCGTCCTCGATGGCGACGACCAGCCCGACGGCGGCAACGCCCGAGAACACTCCCGTCAGGAGGAAGTACAGCGGCGCGAGCGCGCCGCCGTAGTACGGTCGGGCCTGAATGGTGCCGAAGATCATCCCGGCTGCGATCGTCACGGCGATCGCAGCCAGTAGGCCGAGCGCTCCGACGGCGAAGGCGAGTCGGGGCAATCTGAGGCGGTCGATCTCGACGACGAGCAACAGCGCGACGAGCACCGCACCGAAGCCGCCCGCGAACATGATCACCCACCAGATCGGTGCGCTCGGGTTGGCGTTGATCAGGGCGTGGATCGCCGGCCGCTCCGGCCGTCCCAGCCCGATCAGGATGGTAAACAGCCCCGCGGCGAGCGTCGCAAGCGCCAGCACCATCGCGCGCTTTGCGACTAGGTCGAACCGCTCGATCCCGAAGACGAGCGAGAGCGCGACGATTCCGATCACGATCCCGGCACTCGTTAGCAGGAAGAACTCGTAGGTCGAGATCAGGATCCCCCAGGGAAGCTGGCTGGTAATGCCGAGGACGACGGTTCCCTCCAGCAGGACCCGGGCGATCCCGTACAGTCCCCCCAGAAGGCCGAGCGCGATCAGCGCAAGCCAGCCGTAGGTCCGCCTCCCGCCGTCTTTGACCGCGTACAATCGCGCGCGATACTCGGCGGTTTTGCTCATTCTTCGGCACCTCTCAATCGCCCCCTCTCACGTGTCGGAGCCACGTCCGCGGACCGCTTCGAATCGCCACCGAACCTCGTGTAGATCTCGGTCATATGGGGTCCCTCTATCTAGTACGACGGGATCCTCCCCGGTAGCCCTACGCCAAAATAATACAGCTATTTATATACCCTTGTTCGGCCGGCGCATGATGACCCCGAACGCCGCGATGAACGGGTCAACAACAGCCGTCGTCGCCACAGACCGCGCCGTAATCGATCCCGAGGTCCTCCTCGATCCTCTCGTTGCACTCGATCAGGAGCGCCTCGAACGCCTCTCGATCGGTTTCGGTCTTCGTTTCCACGAGCGCATCGGCCAACCGCTCCGCTGTCGACAGCACCTCGGAACGGGTGGCGCTCAACAGCATTCACCCCCAGGGCTTCGAGCGAACTCCTCGCCAATCCGCTCGGTGACCAGTTCGTTGGTCTCCTTGAGAAGTTCGATCAGCGCCGCTCGTGCCTCCCGAAGCTCGCTGATGGTCTCGTTCTCGTCCCTCTCGTCTTGGATCTCGCGGAGCTCCGCCATCGTCTCCGGATCGAAGCCGCTTTCCTGGAGCTCCCGCTGTTTGTGCTGGAACTCCTCTAAGAGGCGATTTGCTCCCTCGTCGTTTGTCAACCGCTGTTGGCTCGCGACGAACCGCTCGTACCGCTCGGTCGCCCTGATCGCGTCGGTGAACGCGCTGAGTCGCGTTTCGATGGCGTCGACGTCGGTAGTCGTTGATTCGCTCATTGGATCTCGATCGTCGGTTGATCGTCCTGTGTCGATTCGCGGTCCCCGAAGACGTCCGCACCGAGGCCCCGGAGGTCCTTGATGCCGGTTGGCTCGCTTTCGCGCAGCGGCGCGAGCATTGCCGGGACGGAAAAGCGCTCGCGGATCTCCGCGAGATACTCGCGTTGTTGCCCACGGCGGCTCTCGAAGAAGGCGTTGTCGCCGTACTCGTCGGGAAGCAGGTAGTTGACCGCGACGAGCGCCGTCTCGATCCCGACCTGCTCGCGGAGGTCTTCGGCGGCGCGCCACGCCTCCATCATCGGCGTGTACTCGGGGTACATGACGAAGACGAACGAGCTCCGTGTGGGATCGCGCATCGTCTCGATGACCCGGTCGTACTTCTCGCTCGATCCGGAGGCGTCCTTCGTCAGCGATCCGAGGTCCATGAACCCCTTCCACTCGGAGGGGAGTTCGAGCAACCGAAGGGTGTGGCCCGTCGGTGCCGTATCGAACACCACGACGTCGTAGTCGGGATCGTCGAAGTAGCCCACGAACTTCTCGAGGGCCGCCATCTCCTCGGCACACGGGCTGTCGAGCTCCTCCCTGACCTGCTCCTTGACCGCCTCGACGTCGGTCCCCTCGTCGCCCTCGAAGGATTCCTCTACCTGTTCGAGCATCCCCTCTTTGTACTCGGTAAGCGCCCGCTCCTGGTCGATCCGGGCGGCTTCGAGCCCGTCACCGACCGGGGTCGGATCGTGGCCGACCGCCGTCCCGAAGACGTCCTGGAGATGCGAAGCTGGGTCGGTCGTGACGATCAGCGTCTCGTAGCCCTCCTCCGCGAGCGTCGTTGCAGTCGTCGCCGCCATCGTGCTCTTGCCGACGCCGCCCTTCCCGGTGAAGAACAGATAGCGGGTCCCCTCCTCGGGTCGGAGCCGCTCCATGACGGCGTCGGTGTCCGTCCCCTCGTGGAGCGGCCCGGTTTTCGCGGTCGACTCGGCTGGCGTCGCTCCGTCATCGACCTCGACGGTCGCCTCGGCGTCCTCGTAGAGGACGGCCGCAAGGTCCGAAAGCAGCTCCGTTCCGGTGATCTCGCCGGGCTGAAGCGGGTACGTCGCCACCGACTGGTTCCCGAAGGTCGACTCGACCTCCTCGAGGCTCGCCTGTTCGCCCTCGCGTTTGCCCTCGAAGAAGGGGGCCTGACAGAGCGCCTCGGGCAGGGAGCCGTTCAGCACG
>JAWARX010000192.1:0-5212 GCA_038893155.1 Halalkalicoccus sp. | reverse complement strand
TATACCGACGGATTTCGTGCCTACGACCCATTGGAGAAAGACGAAGCGTACCAGCGAGAAGCAGTTATTCACGGCGAAGGCGAGTACGTTGACGGAGACGCACACGTGAATACGTGCGAGAGCCACCGTCGCGCCAGCGACGCGTGGCTCTCGCCCCATCGAGGCATCTCGAAGGACAAACTCACCGCGTATCTCAGACTCTTCGAGCTTCGCCGGAAAATCCTACGCAAACCCGGACGAGAAGCCCTGGAAGAAATCATTCGAACTGTTCTCTAACTCACCAACAATGTCCTTCACAAGAGCGTCTCTATTTATGGGAATATCAATCTACGTCGGCCGAGCTACTCCAGAATATTTTAAAAGTGTGCGAAATATGCGCGAACTTTATCCCAATTGTCTTTTCACCTAGCCAACTGGAGCGTTACATCGTTGAAGTATCCACGACTATCTCGATGGGCGCAGCGAGGGATACACCGGGTATGAGCCACGCCCGGACGAGCACCTCGAAACGCCGAGTGCGGTCGACCGGTTCCGATACCCGACCGAGCCGGCAAGCGAGAAGCGACGCACACCATCAAGAGCCGTTGTGCGTCCGGAAACCGCACGAGAACAACGTGGTACGGACTCCCGGTCGAAACGTTCACTGACGAGGAGGTCCCACTCGATACGACACACCTATTGATCGAGAGCGAGGATGACCATCGCTCGTATGTCCCGATCCGGGAGGCGATCGACGGACTGCTGGCGTTCGTTCGCGCGAACCCGGACGGCGACGTCGCGCCCGGCGTCGACGGCGCGCGGTGCGTAAAAGCCGTCGACTCAATGCGCCCCCTTCGTCTGGAGGCCGGCGAGGAGCCCACGGCGTACGAACGGAGTCCCCAAAGCGCGTGAAAACCATGGACGACAGCCCAACCGAACTGGAACAGGCGGACGTCGTATCGCTGATCGAAACGTCGCGGCTCGTATTCGGTGCGGTTCTGGTCGACGGGACGCCCCGGCTTGTCGACTGTCTCGACGACGAGCGCTTCGAGGACGGTGCGGACGAGTGTGCGCTCGCGACCGCGGTCGCGAGCGTCAGCGCGGATCTCGTTCCGATGGTCGCCGAGCACAGGGACGACCCGCCGTCGGAGTCGACCGACGAGGAGCTACCGCGGCTCACTTCCTTCGAGGATGCCGCCGACACCGTCCGGGACGGCGACGCCTACTACCTGCTCGTCAATCGGGACGCGGGAAACTGGACGCGGGTGCGGGACGCGACGGCGGGTGCCGACGACGCCGACTCGGAGGAGCGAAGGCTCGCCCTCGCGAGGGCGCTCGTCGACGAATCGACGGAGAGGATCGGATCGCTCCCCGAGACGGTGAGCGGCGAGGACATCGGGATCATCGACTGGGGGAGCTGACGGGTTTCATAGGAATTATCGGAGGAACTCATCGATTCTCAACGACGAGCTGAGAGACGTGACCCACAGACGGGCTTCGGAACCGTCGGCTGGCTACGATAATCCCTATCAGTTCCCGCCACAGCCCGACCCGGTATCCCCCTCGATTTCGGCCGACTACTCGGGCGCGGGGACCAGCGGCGTTCCGGGGTTGGTCGGGTCCAGCTCGGCGGCCCTCGCGCGGTTGACCGCACCGACCCGGTTTACGACGGCGTCCCCGAGCTCGAAGAAGCGATTCGCCGCGGGTGTTTTCTGGAGGACGGTCACGGGCTTGTCGGCGTCGCTTCCCGAACGAATCTCGGGATCCATCGGGATCGACGCCAACAGCGGAATGTCGTACTCGGCGGCGATTCGCTCGCCGCCGCCGCTCCCGTAGAGTTCGTGTTCGTCGCCACAGCTGGGACACCGAAACGAGCTCATGTTCTCGACGATCCCCAACACGGGCGTCCCGCGGTCGAGAAACATCCGGATTCCCTTGCGAACGTCCTCCAACGCGATGTCCTCGGGGGTCGTCACGACGATCGCGCCGGTGACGGGCACGCTCTGGAGCAGCGTGAGCTGTTCGTCGCCGGTCCCGGGCGGGAGGTCCACGAGCAGGTAGTCCAGATCGCCCCACTGGGTTTCCTCGATGAGCTCCGAGAGCAGCTTGTCGATCATCGGCCCGCGCAACATCGCCGGGTCGGTCTGGTCCTCGGCGAGAAACGCCATGCTCATGAGCTTGATCCCATCAGCCTCCGGCGGGATGATCATCCCGTCCTCGCTCAGCCCCGGCCGGGCCTCGATACCGATCATTCCCGGCACGTTCGGGCCGTAGATGTCCGCATCGAGCAGGCCGACGCGGGCACCGGTTTCCGCGAGCACGGTCGCGAGGTTCGTCGCGACCGTCGTCTTGCCGACGCCGCCCTTGCCCGAGGCGACCGGGACGACGTTTCGTACTCGCGGCAGCGGGCTGTCGGGATCGCGCCACGAGAGGCTCGCCGAGACCGACGGTTCGAGCCCCAACTCTTCGATCTCCTCGCGGATCCGGTCGCCCATCGCCTTCTCGTCGGTTGCATACGGGGCGTTGAACGCCACCGAGACGTTCGCGGTGTCGCTGTCAATCCGGACGTCGTCGATCAGCCCCAGCGAGGCGATGTCGGAGTCCAGCGCCGGGTCCTCGACGCTCCGGAGCCGTTCTCTGATCTGATTTTCGGTCACGTCACTCATCGGTCTCACCTCCGAGGACCGTTAAGACATCGTCGGTCGTTTCAAGCCGGTTGAGCCGGTCCGCGAGTCGCTTTCCATCCCCTTCCACGAACGACTGGGTCTCGTTGGCTAACAACTGATAAAACTCCGTTTCGGCCGCGTCACGCATGTTCTCGGCGATCTCCGAGACCCATCGCCCGAGATGCTCCGAGAGGAACTCGTACTGGCGACGGAGGTACTCGGCGGCCCGTTCAGGGTCGTTACTCTCGAGTGCGTCCAGCTGTGCGAGTACGAGGACGTACGTGAACTCGAGCTGTGCGGCGATGTGATCCGCTGGCTTGTCGAGATCGATGTCGAGGCCCTCGCGCCGGTAGATCTCCCGCACCGAGACGGTCGATTCGGTCATCAACCGGCTCTCGCTGTCGACGTACACCGACTCGTAGGGCGGCGCACGCACCTCGAAGGGCCCGACGAACAGCTTCGCGTAGTCGATCCGGAGCTCGTCGAGGCTCTCGGTGGTCGCCGTCCCTTTGAGCACCGCTGGCTCCTCCAGTTTCGTCAGCAGTTCCTCGCTCGGCTCGTGATAGCACGCCGAGAGCAGTTCGTACGCCCGCGCCCTGCGGCGTTCCCTCCTGAGTATCTCCTCTGGCGTGAGAGATTCGTTCGTCATCATGGTATTATCGAACCTTCTCGACGTTTACGCGTACGTCGCCGTAGTAGACGGAACTTCCGCTCAGGCGGTCGTACTCGGCGCTGATCAGGTGGTTGTTGGACCCGCCGCGTGCCTCCTCGCCGAACTCCTCGGCGGCGACGCTGCCGTAGGCCCAGTGGCCCTGACCCCACGTCTTCGCGACGGTGCCGGGTTTGACGCCCTCCCACAGCTTCGCCTCGACCTCGATCTCGCCAGCGGGCGAGGAGACCCTGATCAGGTCGCCGGTTTCGATTCCCAGCGGTTCGGCGTCCCGCGGGTTGAGCTTCGCGACGTCCTTGTGCGGCTCGTCGCCGGGGTTGGCGTCCTTGAACTCCATGAGCCACGTCGTGTTCGCGGAGCGCCCCTCGCGGTTGAGCTTGTCCTTGTAGTCGACGAAGTTGAAGGGGTACTCCTCCTCGTCGCCGATCCCGTAGGGCTCCTCGTAGTGGGGCACGTACGCGTGTGGAGCCTCCGGGTCGCCGACCCGGGCCTGATAGTTACACGTCTCGAGGACGGTGTCGACGTCGGTGTCGTGGCGCTCGGCGTGGCCTTCGAGGGCCGTCTCGAGCGTCCGGGAGTAGAACTCGAAGCGTCCCGTGGCGGTGTCGAACTCGCCGCCCTCGGTGGGCCAGCGGTGTCTGTACTCCCAATGGTCGGTGTGCCAGATCCCCTGCTCGCGAAAGTCGACCCAGCTGTCGAACTCCTCGCCACCGGGCCATTCGAACTCGTTTTCGCGGTACTCCGGGTCCCAGATCGGTCGGGTACGGATCTTGATCGCGTTCCGGGAGAACGCCTGTGCGCGGAGTTCGCGGCTCTCGAAGTCGTCACCCGAGTACTCCTCGCTTGGCGACTGGCCGGTCTCGGGGTCGGCGAACTCGGTGTCGAAGAACTCGAGCATGTTCTCGAAGCCCCGCTCGGCGAGCGCTTCGGCGATCAGGTAGGGTACCTCGGTCTCGGAGTTCTTGACGTTCCAGAGCCGGCCGTTTTCGAGCACATCCGTCGGATCGTCCGGATCGTCGGCCATTACCGGAGTGAGCAGGTTGATGCTGCGGTAGCCCTGGCCATCGCTTCTGAGCTGGCCCCAGCGTTCGAACTGGTGGTGGGTCGCGGGCAGCACGATGTCGGCGAACCACGCGGTCTCGCTCGGGTTGGTCTCGATCGTCGCGTGGAACGGGATCTTCGCTAGCGCCTCCTCCCAGCGCTGGCTCTCGGGGTTCGAGAACGCGAAGTTGTTCCAGTACGAGAGCAGCACCTTGATGTCGTTGGGGTCCTCCTCCAAGATTCCATCGGCGGCGTTGTTGGTGACGACCCCGCTCCCGGACTCGCCGTCAGTAAGTGCTGGGAACTCCAAGCGACCCCGCTGGTCGATCTTCTCGCGCGGGATCTCGTTGTCCTCGTCGACGTACCGCCCCCGGTTTGCGACCTCGTCGATGTACTCCCCGGGGTCGGGGAGGTCTTCGACCGCAGTCGGCGGTGCGTAGAGCGTGCCGCCGCGGTTGCCGACGGCACCCACGAGCCCGTTGAGCGCGTGGACGGCCATCGCGCTGTAGCTGCCCCGGGCCTGCATGCAGGGGCCGCCGCCGAGCCACGAGATCGCGTGGGGGCGAGCCTCGCTAAAGCCGCGTGCGACCCGCTCGATTTGCTCGGCCGGAACGCCGGTGCGCTCTGCGGCCCACTCGGGCGTCTTATCGAGCAGTTCGAGGTTCCACCACTCGACGACGCCGTAGGCGTTTTCGGACTCCTCGAACGTCTCGGGGTCGATCGCCTCACCCTCGACGAATCGGTTCTGCCCGTCGACGAACTCGCCCGGCGCATCAACGACTCCACTGCCGAAGTCGAATCGATCGACTACGCCGGCGGAGAGCGGGCCCGCGCCAAGATTGTGGGCGCCGGAGTG
>JAWARX010000191.1:0-5214 GCA_038893155.1 Halalkalicoccus sp. | reverse complement strand
AATCGGCCGAGGGCGGCCAGTCGGTGTATAAACACTACATCGAGAAGGTCGAGTAAGATGAGCACGGAAACAGGACCAACGGCGGACGACGCCAGCTCATCCGACGACATGGCGGAGCTTCGCGCGCGCGTGGACGAACTCGAAACCGAACTCTCCGATCTCAGAACCGACGTCGAGGAGGGATCGAAGGAGATGGTGATCATCGCAACGAAGGGGACCCTCGATATGGCCTATCCCCCGTTGATCCTCGCGAGCACCGCTTCGGCCTTCGGATACGACGTCACCGTCTTTCACACGTTCTGGGGCCTCGACATCCTCCACGAGGAGAAGTCGAAAAACCTGAAGCTCAGCTCCGTCGGCAACCCGAACATGCCCGTCCCGAACGTGGTCGCTGCGCTGCCGGGGATGGACCGGATGACCACCCGAATGATGCGCGGAAAGATCGAGGACAACGACGTCGCCTCCATCGAGGAGCTGATTCAAACGTCGCTCGACAGCGGCGTCGAACTTCAGGCCTGCCAGATGACAATCGATCTCCTCGATTACGACGAGAACGATTTCTACGAGGGCGTGAAAACGGGCGTTGGTGCGGCCTCGGCGTTCCAAGCGATGGCCACCGCCGACATCCAGCTACTCGTCTAACGTCCGCTATTCAGCGATTCCCGCCAGTCTCGACCCATCACTCGGTGTTCTCGGGTTCAATACGTAATTCGAAAACCGAGTGGCTTCTCGCCTCACCGACGTGATGATCAGTGTGAATTGGCATACGGCAAACGAGCCTACTTGCACCGACGACCCCAACCAGAAGTCATGTTGACCGAACTGTGGAACCGGATCGAACGCGGCTGGCAAGCCGTCGTCGTCGGTGGTGTGGTGCTCTGTATCGTTCTTCTGGGCGTTCCCATCCCGTGGTGACCGATGTCGATCAAAGCGGTCGTGCCGGGGATCGCGCTGCTAATCGGCATCGGACTCGCGGGGCGGGCGATGGCATCGGTCGTTCCCGGACTGAACCATCTCATCCTTGCGATCGTCGTCGGGCTCGTCGTTGGCAACACGATCGGAACCCCGGAGTGGGCGGAGTCGGGCACAGGGACCCACAAGCTCTGGCTCGAAGCCGGAATCGTCCTCATGGGTGCGAGCATCGCGGTCGATCAGGTTATCGAGGCGGGACCGCAGCTCGTGGGTCTTATCGTTGGAATGATCGCGTTCACGATCCTTACCGTCGAGGCGCTCGCTCGTGGGCTGTTAGACATCCCCGAGAAAACCGGGTCGCTCCTCGCGGCTGGATCGAGCATCTGTGGCGTTTCGGCCGTCGTGGCGGTCGCCGGAACGATCAAAGCACGTCAGGAGCAGATCGCGTACGCAGCGGCGACGGTTCTCCTGTTCGATGCCGTGACGATATTCGCCTATCCAATACTTGGCCGGGCGCTCGGTCTTTCCGATATCGCGTTCGGGATCTGGGCTGGCGTGACGATGTTCAGCACGGGTCCGGCTGCCGCTGCGGGGTTCGCCGTCTCCGATACCGCGGGCCAGTGGGCCGTTCTCACGAAGCTGACGCGGAACGCACTCATCGGCGGCGCGGTCGTTGCTTACGCGCTCTACTACACCCGGCGCGAACAGGCCGGTGGAGCGCAAGGAACGATCTCACTCGGACAGCTCTGGGGAACTTTTCCGAAGTTCGTCATCGGCTTTTTCGCCGTCATGATGCTTGCGAGTCTCGGCGGGATCACCGAAGCCCAGACCGCGTCGATCGAAAACGCGTCGGACTGGCTGTTCTTGATCGCGTTCGCCGGTCTCGGTCTCGACATCCGTTTCGCCGAACTCAGGAGCACCGGTGTGACCCCGATACTCGCCGTCCTGCTGGGTCTCGTGACCGCCAGTGTCGTCTCGCTCAGTGTTATTGCATGGCTGTTCTAAGCACCGAGTGCGACGAGAGTCGTGGGCCAAGACAGTATATATGTCGCTTGACCGTACGTCAGCTTGATACACGATTCAACCATGACCAGCCAAATTGACGCAGAGCAGGTTCGGACGTGGATCGACAATGAACTCATTGAGTCGGTCGAGCCGATGCCGGACGAGGCGGCGGTGTTCAACCTCATCGTCGAGATGTCCGGGATGATGATCCATATCATCCGGCGACAACCGAACGGTCCGATCCTGATCGGCCAGCAGATCGAATACGGCGAAAACGTTCGAACCCGGATTCAGGAGCTGTCGGAACCGGATCGAAACGAACTCGTCACGCGGGTCCGTGAGGCGCTGATGCGGACGCCGGGCGTCTACGGCTTTCAGGACGAAAACGGACTCAGCGTGCCGCTGAGCGAGATGCAGCTGATCTTCCTCGAACGTCGGATCTACCCCCAGCAGGCCGACCAACAACGGCTCATGGATGGACTCGTCGGGATCTGGAAGGCAATGCGATATCTCGACGATCTCCCGAAACTCATCCAACACGTCGAGAGCCGGGAGTAGGATCGCTCCTCTCCGATCGAACCGCTCCGACACGCACGGGTGGCGCTTCGCACAGCTCCGCCGTTCTACCGTTTGATTCGAACGCTCCGGCCACAGTCCGGACACGTCACATACGAGGTCGACTCGTCGTCGTACGACCACCTGTGGCCGCAGCTCGGACAGTTCGTCTTTACGCCCGGCATGGGTTCCTCAGTCTCGGTCGTCTGTTCATGATCGTTTCGTTGAAGGTGTTC
Source organism: Halalkalicoccus sp. (assembly GCA_038893155.1). Taxonomy (GTDB): domain Archaea; phylum Halobacteriota; class Halobacteria; order Halobacteriales; family Halalkalicoccaceae; genus Halalkalicoccus. The sequence continues at coordinate 2,506 of JAWARX010000191.1, read as the reverse complement.
GCTCACGACGTCGTTTAGCTCATCGTCCGTGATGTTCACCTCGAAAATATACTGCTCCCTGTCGCGCCCACGACCGTGCTGAAGATTCGCGTGGATCAGCTCGTTGTCGAAGTAAAACGGCGAGAGCTTCGTCATCACGCGCTTATAAACCACGTCCTCGACCGGACGAATCACCTCACGGCCCGCCGAATCGAGCGCCCGCGTGACGTACCGCAACGATCGGCGCCACTCGTTGATCGCTTCGTTCGTGTTGTTCTCGTCGATGTCTTCGTACGCATCCGTCAGCTTCCGACCGGCGTTCAGCATGTCCTCGCCCGGTGTTCGCCCTTTTTTCTCGCCCGGACCTTGGCTGATGTGAACCTGTTCGGCGGTTTTGTCCCTGATCTCCGGGTCGAGGTTTTCGTCGGGTTTCGGCCGCCATTCGTCCCACTCCTCGACCGCGTCCCCCGACCGGCCAGCGTCTCGAAGCGCCTCCGTGACCCGTTCGCCGTGTTCGACGACGCCGTCCCAGTCGTCCCGCACCCTGAACCCGGCGATGCGCTCTTCCATCATCCACCCCCCGCTGCCAACCGTCCCTCGCCGATCACGGGTGATTTGTTCTTGTCCGTCTCGTCGAACCAAACCCTGTTTCCGGCGAATACGACGTTCGCCACGATCGAAAGCTGGTTACTCCACATTGGTCGTTCGGTGGTCCATGAATGAACTGGCGGACGTACCGAGGGCGTTGATACGCGCAGCGGCCCGCGTGGCTGTGAGTGTCATCGCGTTTCGGGTCTCGCCACCGTTCTCCCGGAGCGCGATCGGCGGGAGCGACGTCCCCCCTTCGCGCTCCTCTCGCGTCTGCGGAAGCCCCAGCCGTCCGAATCCGGGAATCGCGATCCCCGTTTGATCGGATACTTCGCCACTCGACGACAGCGTACCGGCCGCTCCATCGAGCGGAATCCGGCCGAGGACGGGAATGCTAAACTCCTCGCTCAACTGCGCAGCACCGCCGGTGCCGAAGATCTCGTGACTTGCCCCACAGTCCGAACAGGAGAAGGAACTCATGTTCTCGACGATCCCGAGGATCGGAACGTCGTAGCGCCTGAATCCACGGAGTCCACGCCGGGCATCGTCGACCGCGACCGGTTGCGGGGTCGTCACGATCACCGCCCCCGCGATCGGGAGGTGCTGGACGAGCGAGAGCTGGGCGTCGCCAGTTCCGGGCGGCAGATCGACGATCAGACAGTCCAGCTCGCCCCAGTCGACGTCGTCGAACAGCTGTTTGATGAAGTCGTCGACGAGCGGGCCGCGCCAGATCACTGGATCGTCCTCGCCGACAATGAAACCCATGCTCATTACGTGTACGCCGTGGGCTTCTCGGGGCACGATCCGGTCCTCGAGCGTTGCATCCGGCGTCCGCTCGGAGAGACCGAGCAGCTGCGGTGCGTTCGGCCCGTAGACATCGGCGTCCAACAGGCCGACGCGAGCGCCAGCGTCGGCGAGCGAAACGGCCAGATTCACCGCGACGGTGCTCTTTCCGACGCCCCCCTTGCCGCTTGCGACCGCGATCAGGTTCTTCACGTCCGGGATGAGATCGACGCGCTCGCCACGATCGGCCGCACTCGCTGCCCATCGGCAGTCCACCGTCGAAACACCGTCGACGTGTGTCGCTGCGTCTCGGATCTCGCCTTCGATGAGCGTGCGCGTCGCTGCCGACGGGACCGGAAGCGTGATCGTGACGATAGCGGTGTGGTCGTCGATGTCGATCGAACCGATGCCGTCGAGATCCGACAGACCGGCGAACAGCACGTCACGACCGATTTCGCACTCGATGAGTGCGTCACGAACGCGGTCGGCGCGATCCGCTTCGGACGAGTGATTCGATTTCATCTCGTTGGTCCGCCGGAACTGCTAGTCATCTCCCGACGAGGAGTCTTCCTGGACAGCGGATCGGGACTCAGCGTCCCACCGCTCGTGGCGGCCCACCGGTCCATCGACGTACCACGCGTCGTCCTCACCAGGTGTCGTCGGCGGGGCGATCGGTCGCTTGAGCCATTTCGGTCGGCGAAGCCCGTCCGGGCCGGGAGCGGGGTTCGTGTCCTCGAGCCAGTCCCGATAGATATCGAACGCCCGGTTCGTATCGACGTAGATGTCGCCGTAGTAATCGTCGGGTTCGGCGGGTCGAACCGTGACTTTCTGGTGCCAGCAGTGCATCCCGGAGATCGGATCGGGATGCGGGGCGTGTGTGAGGTTCTGTGCAACGCCGCCGTCGTTCCACCAGATGCGCTCGCTGTCGGGATCGTCGCTCTCGAACGGCGTGATTCCTGCTGCCTGGCGCATCCCCCACTGGCTGTTCTCGTTATCGAGATCGACCGTGACCTTGCCGAAGCCGTCGCCACCCTCCTCGATCTCGCCGTCGGCTTCCTCGCGGTTGACCTTCCACTGACCCATATGGTGGGACATGGCGACGAGACCGGGTTTGATGCTTTCTGTTACCCACACTTCGTTCACGAAGTAGCCGATC
>JAWARX010000190.1:0-5222 GCA_038893155.1 Halalkalicoccus sp. | reverse complement strand
CCTCTTTGATCGCGTTGAGGACGACCGCACCCCCGAGAAACGCGACCGGCACTGCGAGCGCGATCTCCGTGAGGACGATCGTCGTCCCGAGCAGCCATCCGACGAGGACGCTACCCGAGAGCAGCCAGCGGCCGATCCGGTGGTAGCTCTCCCCGTGATGGTGGCGAAGCCCGTAATCGTTGACGAGGAAGTGAAGCGCCATCGCGACCGTATAAAGCGGCAGCGCCTCCGGGCCGGGACCGATACGGTGGGCGAGCAGGTAGCCCACGAGGACGTTGTACAGCCCGAACGAGCCGACGTGGATCCAGAAGACGGAGCCGTCTTCGTCCGGATCCGCTCGCGAGCGCTGTGCGAGGCGTTCGAGCCCGTAAAACGCGGCGAATCCGGCGAGTGCAACGAGGTAGACGTGCCGGTCGAGGAATCCCGCGAAGAGGTCGACGGTCTCGAACGCGCGCTGGTGGTCTTCGAGCTCCGGTAGCATGTGAACGAACACGTACGCGACCGAGACGCCGCCGCCCGCCGAGAGCCAGCGGCTGCGCGGGGTTCGATCGAGCGCGCTCAGCCTGCCCGCGAGGGGGTGGACGGCAGCGAGCGCGCACGCGGCGAGAAACGAGGGCGTCGGCATACGGGCGGTAGCCGGCACAGCGGGATTGGTATTGTGCCGGCGATCGCCGCGGGTTCGACGGGTTTAAGTCGCCCATTCCACTTCCCCACCGTAGAGACAGGCCGCGATACTGGCGGTCGTACCGATCGACAGTACGCCTGTTTCACACCGTAGCAGACACGCGTCGTACTACGGAGGTGAACGATGGCAGATCAGGACATAGAACAAGCAGTCGCTCGCGCACTCGAGGAGCGACCGAAGCGGAACTTCCGCGAAACGGTCGACCTCGCGATCAACCTGCGCGATCTCGATCTCAACGATCCGTCGAACCGCGTCGACGAGAGCGTCGTCCTTCCCTCGGGAACGGGACAGGACACGCGCATCGTCGTCTTCGCCGAGGGCGAAACCGCCGTCCGGGCAGAAACCGTCGCCGACGAGGTCCTCTCAAGTGACGACCTCGACGATCTGGGCGACGATCAGGACGCCGCGAAAGACCTCGCCGAGGGGACAGACTTCTTCATCGCCGAAGCCTCGATGATGCCCACGATCGGGGCGTCGCTGGGGCAGGTGCTCGGCCCTCGCGGGAAGATGCCGACGCCGCTTCAGCCCGACGAGGACGTCGTCGAGACCGTAAACCGGATGAAAAACACTGTGCAGGTCCGCAGCCGCGACCGGCGAACGTTCCACGCGCTGGTCGGAAGCGAGGAGATGTCCGCAGAAGAGATCGCGGACAACATCGACACGATCCTGCGTCGGCTCTACGGCGACCTGGAGAAGGGGCCGCTCAACATCGATTCGGTGTACGTGAAAACGACGATGGGGCCGGCAGTGGAGGTGGCCTAAAATGAGTACCACGCAGGCCGAAACCGAACGCAAGACAGAGAACCTCCCCGAGTGGAAGCGCGAGGAGGTCGACGAGCTGACCGCGATGCTCGATTCATATGCGAGCGTCGGGGTCGTCAGCGTCGCCGGCATTCCGAGTCGTCAGCTCCAGAACATGCGCCGCGATCTCCACGGTAGCGCGGAGCTGCGCGTCAGCCGGAACACGCTGCTGGTCCGGGCACTCGAGGACGTCGACGACGGCCTCGAACAGCTCACCGAGCACGTCTCGGGTCAGGTCGGCGTCATCGGAACGAACGACAACCCCTTCGGGCTGTACAAACAGCTCGAACAGTCGAAATCGCCCGCGCCCATCGGTGCCGGCGAGGTCGCGCCCAACGACATCACAATCCCCGAGGGCGACACCGGCGTGGATCCGGGACCGTTCGTCGGCGACCTCCAGCAGGTCGGCGCGGCCGCCCGGATCCAGGACGGCTCGATCCACGTCACCGAGGACTCGACCGTGCTCGAAGCGGGCGAGGAGGTTTCACAGGACCTCGCGAACGTCCTCTCGGAACTGGGCATCGAGCCCAAGGAAGTGGGGTTGGACCTTCGTTCGGTCTACAGCGAGGGGATCCTCTTCGACCCCGAGGATCTGGCGATCGACGTCGAGGAGTACCGCGCGGACATCGAGGCCGCCGCCGCCGCTGGGAGAAACCTCTCGATCAACGCGGTCTACCCGACGGCACGGACCGCGCCCGCGTTGCTCTCGAAGGCGACTGGCGAGGCGAAAAGCCTCGGTCTCTTTGCCGCCATCGAGGACGAGGCGCTCATGCCCGACCTCGTGAGCAAGGCCGACGCGCAGGTGCGCGCGCTCGCGGCCGCCATCGACGACGAGGAGGCCCTCCCCGAGGAGCTTCGGGGCGTCGAAGCGCCCGAGCCCGCCGCGGAGGAGACGGACGCCGACGCGGACGAAGAACAGCCCGACGAAGACGAGGCCGACGCCGCAGAAGACGACGACGAGGACGACGAGGACGCCGGCGGCGAAGGGCTCGGAGCGATGTTCGGATAACACGAGATTACACCAATGGAATACGTTTACGCAGCACTCATCCTGAACGAGACCGGCGAAGAGATCAACGAAGAGAACCTGACCAGCGTCCTCGAGGCCGCTGGCACCGACGTCGAGGAGTCCCGAGTGAAGGCGCTCGTCGCCGCCCTCGAGGACGTCGACATCGACGAGGCCGTCGAGCAGGCCGCCGCCGTCCCCGCCGCGGGCGGGGCCGCCGGTGGCGCTGCGGGCGGCGAGGCAGAAGAGGCCGAGGACGAAGCCGAAGAGGAGGCCGAAGCACAAGAGGAAGACGAGGACGAAGACGACGACGCGGGCGGCGAGGGCCTCGGCCAGCTGTTCGGTTAGACGTCTCGACACCCAGACTTCTTTCGTTTATTTTCGGACAGGTAGTAACCGCCCAGTACACCACGAGCCCGGGATCAATGGGTAGCTCCCCTGTTCCGTGGGGTCTAACGACACCTTTTCTACTGGTACGCTACTATTTTTAATAGCTAACTGTAACTCTCGGTTATGTATCGTCGAACACTCCTTGCGGGAGCGGGAAGCGTAGCCACGGCTTCCCTTGTCGGTTGCCTCGACAGCGTTCCCGGCGTCGGTCTCGATACGGAGTTCGAAGCGGGAGATCCGGAGTACGACGCCGACGAACCACCGGACGTGATCGTGGAGGGTGATACCGTCGTCGTCGTTCGGGGAATCGAGGCGACGCACAGCGGTGGGTTCGCGTACGTCGCCGTAACGGAACACCAACTACACGCCGAGACGTATTCGACCACCGTCGAAGTGTGACAACCGGCGTAGTAGCCACCGTCTCCGGAGGTTCAAATACGAAGCCGGAGCCAGAGGGCGCGTGGACCTCGGCGTCACCCTCTCGAGCGATCCCACCTTCGCGGTTCACGCGCTCGCGTTCGTGCTGGGTGGCGTTCTCCTGGGAACCCTCAGCGGACTCACGCCGGGGCTGCACGCGAACAACTTCGCGCTGATCCTGGCCGGCCTCGCCCCGCTCATCCCGGGTCCACCGCTGCTGGTCGGCGCGGCGATGCTCTCTGCGGGCGTCGTCCACACGTTCCTCGACGTGGTGCCGGCGCTGGCTCTTGGAGTGCCCGACGCGGATATGGCGGTGATGGCCCTCCCCGGCCACCGGCTCGTGCTCGAAGGAAGAGGTTATGAAGCGCTGCGGCTCTCGGCGCTGGGCAGCGCGCTGGCCGTCGTGTTCGCCGTCCCGCTCGCGGTTCCGGTGACGCTGGTGATGGTCGAGGCGTGGCCCACGCTCGTCGAGCACATGCCCCTCGTGTTGGGAACCGTCGTCGCGATCATGCTGCTGACCGAGCGCACGATCGCGGGGTTCGTCGGCGGCGTTTTCGCCTTCTCGATCAGTGCTTTGTTGGGCCTGTCGGCGCTGGATCTCGACCCGGCCGCGCCGCTTCACGGTGACATCCTCGCACCCCTGTTCGCGGGACTGTTCGGCGCGCCGATCCTGATCGACGCGATGAGCGGGGCCGGCGTACCGAAACAGACCGGAAAGGCGATCACGATCCCCAGAAAACTCGTCCTGCTTCCGGCCGCCGCAGGGGCGATCGCGGGCGCGGTCGTCGGCTATCTTCCGGGGGTTTCGAGTGCGATCGCGGCCGTGATCGCGCTACTCATACTTCCGGGTTCGAGCGGGGATCGCGGATTCGTGATCGCCACCAGCGGCGTCAACACCGCGAACACGATCTTCGCTCTCTTTGCACTCGTCGCCCTCGGTTCGCCCCGGACGGGAGTCCTCGTCGCGATCGAGCGCGCCGAGGTCCCGCTGAACCTCCCCGTCCTGCTTTCGAGTGTCGCCATCGCCGCCGCGGCGGGCTTTCTCCTCGTGCTCGTCGTCGGGGACTGGTACCTGCGTGTGATCGGCACCGTCGATTACACCCGACTCTGTCTTCTCATCCTCGCGTTGCTCGTGGTCCTCTCGTACGTCTTCGCGGGCGCAGTGGGAATCGCGGTCTTTCTCGTCAGCGCGCTGGTCGGCTTTATTCCGGTGCGCTTCGGTGCGAACCGCGTCCACCTGATGGGTGTGTTGATCGGGCCGATCGCGCTGTTTTATTATGGGCTCTGAGCCGACTCCCAGTCGCTTGGAATCGCCGAAGCGGTTGTGGTCGCTATCGTCCAACGTTCAATTGGAAGGTGATCGATAATGGCGCTCGCACACGCGGAACGACGAATCGAGCGCGCAGAACAGCAGGTCTTCGGGCGGCGGTTCGTCCCGTTCGAGCGGATCGCGCTCGGGATCCTCGGCCCGCTCGCGGTCGCCGCGCACCTCGCGCTGGCGCTCGCGACGCTCGCGTTCGTTTACGCGCTTGCGGTTCCGCTGCTGTAAGGGGGGATGCCCGTTCTCGGACGCGGCTTTCGCCGTCGAACCCGAACGACAACGGTTAAAAGCGACGCGACGAAAGGGCCCTCCATGAGTCAATCCCAGCAGAAACAGGCGCGAACGTGCGTCTCGTGCGGGATCAACGTCTCGGGGACCAACGCGGCCCGATTCAAGTGTCCCGAGTGTGGAACCCGGATCTACCGCTGTGCGAAATGCCGCAAGCAGAGCAACCTCTATGAGTGCCCCGACTGCGAGTTTACGGGGCCGTAAGATGGGCAAGGTCGCCGCCAAGCTCAAGGTCATGCCCCAGAGCCCCGAGATCGATCTGGACGAACTCCAGGACCGCCTGGAGGGCTCGCTCCCCGAGGGTGCGAAGATCA
>JAWARX010000189.1:0-4060 GCA_038893155.1 Halalkalicoccus sp. | reverse complement strand
GCGTCACGTCGACGAGCGCGCCCTCGTCGTCGCGGTAGATCCGCGGATCGAACCGCTTTTCGGTGACTTCCGCGGCGAGTCGCGAGAGCGCGTCGTAGAGCCGTTCGAGCTGCTCTTTTTCGGCCTCGTCGATCGCGACCGTCTTCTCGACGCCCGCGCGGGTACAGACCTCCTCGGCGTAGAGCCCCCCGAGGTTGAGCTGGGTCGCGAGCGTGCGCACGAGATCCGAGTCGGACTCGCGCATGTGTGCGACGAACGCCTCCTCGCTCACTTGTAGGGGATTGACCCGCGAGTCGGGGAACTGATAGCGCGAACCGGGCGCGACGGTCCGGGATTTCAGCCGCACCGTTTCGAGCGAGTCGATGACGTGGCGCGTCTCGTCGCAGGCCGCGACGTTGCCCTCGCCGAACAGCTCGGCGATAATCGTGGTAGAGACGTCCTCGCGCTCGAACTCGAAGCTGAGGATGCGGTCGAACTCGTACTGGGAGACGCCAGCGAAATCAGCGCCCGACAGGCGATTGCGAAGCATCTTCGCGAAGTCGGGCGGACGGCCCGGCGCGTCGGGGACGTGTTCGGGCGCGGCGACGTGGGCGCGTTTCACGTCGCCGACCTCGATCAGCAGCTCGACCCGGCCGCGCTCGAAATCGCGCAGCTTCAGGCGGAGGAAGTCGTCGCCGTAGAGGTAGGCCTTGTCGACCTTCGCGCCCTCGTACTCGTTTAGCTCGCCGACCAGCGCCGCGAGATCGATGCTGGTCAGCTCCCGTTTCCGGTCCATGAGGCTACTCGCAGGCCACGGAAAAAAGGCGTTGTCGTTCGGTTCTATTCGACGTGTAGCTCCGTCGCCTCCTCGCCGACGACCAGCCGGTACTCGCCGCTCTCGACGTAGCGCTCGCCGTCGTCGGGGACGTCGCCCGAAACGAGCGCGAGCGGACCGAGCGGCACCTCGATCGTGAGTGTCACAGCGCCGCCGCTCTCGACGTGACACCGGCGGAACGCGAGTAGCTGGCGGTCGGGCAGCATCAGCGGTCCGCTCGTGAACTCCCGATCCCCGAAGACCAACACGACGTCGTCGCCGTCGTACTCGCCCGTGTTGTGGACCTCGACGGTGAGCTCGACCGTCGAGTCGGGCGAGGGATCGCGCACCGTCCCTGGGTCGACCGAGGCGATCTCGTACTCGAAGTCGGTGTAGCTCTCGCCCTCGCCGAACTCGTAGCGCGGGTCGAACTCGCCCTCGCCGGGGTAGTGGTTGTAGTAGATCGGTGCCTGCCCGACGTGGCGCGGCCACGTAAAGGGCAGGCGGCCGCCGGGGTTCTCCTCGCCCAGTAGAACGTCGGCGACCGCGGTTCCCCCCTCGGTGCCGGGCAGGTAGCCCATGACGAACGCGTCGAGGTGCTCGTGGACGGCTTCGAGCGTCAACGGCCGGCCAGCGAGCATCACGCAGACTACGGGGACGTCCGCCCCCGCGACCCACTCGATCAGGTCGGCCTGCGCGTCGGCGAGGCTCGGCGACTGATCGTCGCCCGGCCCCTCGGCGTAGGGTCCCTCGCCGACACAGACCACCGCGACGTCTGCGTTCTCGGCTGCGGATTCGAGGTCGGCCTCGTCGCCCGGCTCCTCGCGACCCCACGGGACGTGGGTCACCGCTCCGGCCCGTTCTTCGAGCCCTTCGAGGACGGTCACGGCCGGGGGCTCCTCCTCGGCGTCGTCGAGGCCCTGCCACTCGACGGTCCAGCCGCCCATCTGCATCGCGACGTCGTCGGCTGCGGGGCCGGCGACCAGCAGCGATTCGTCGCCCGACAGCGGCAGCGTGCCGTCGTTTTCGAGCAGCGTCATGGATTTCGCCGCCGACTCCCGCGCGAGCTCGCGATCCGCACCGACGATCGTCTCCTCGGCCGCCTCGGGATCGACGTAGGGGTCCTCGAAGAGGTCGAGGCGGTGTTTCAGCGTCAGGATGCGGCGGACCGAGGCGTCGATGCGCTCTTCGGGGATCTCGCCGTCTTCGACGAGTTCGATCAGGTTCGGCACGAAGTCGTCGACCGCGATCGGCACCATGTACATATCGACGCCCGCTCCGATGACGAGTCGAACCGCGTCCTTCATCGACTCGCCGACCTCGTGCATGGTTCGAAGTCGGTGGATGTCCTCCCAGTCCGAGACGATCACGCCGTCGAACCCCATCTCCTCGCGTAGCAGCTCCTGAATCAGGTATTCGGAGGCATGAGCGGGTACGCCGTTGAGCGAACCGCTGTTCATCATCACCGTCGCGGCTCCGGCGTCGAGGCCGGCCCGAAACGGCGGGAGGTGCTGGGTCCGAAGCCGCCGCTGGGGGACGTGTGCCGGGTTACGGTCGAGCCCACCGAACGGTTCGGAGTAGCCCGTGAAGTGTTTGACCGTCGCCGCGACGGTGTCGCCCGAGGGGCCGTCCTCGCCCTGTAGCCCGCGGGTCTCCGCTGTCGTCATGATCGAGGTGTGAACCGGATCCTCGCCGAAACACTCGTAGTACCGCCCCCACCGGAAGTCCCGAGCGAGATCCGCGGCCGGCCCGAAGTTCCAGTGGATCCCGGTCGCTCGAACCATTTCGGAGGTATGCTCGCCGATCGCCTCGGCGTACTCCGGGTCCCACGTCGCGCCCACGCCGGCGGCGTGGGGAAACATCGTCGCGTCGACGACGTTGCTGTGGCCGTGGACCGCGTCGATCCCGTAGACGATCGGTACGCCGGTCGCATCGATCGCGTACTCCTGGATCTCGTTTGTCAGCTCCGCCCATGCCCTCGGCGTGTTCTCCTCGGGTGTCGCCCCGCCCCCGCTGAGGATCGAGCCGACGTGATTCTCCTCGAAGACCAGTTCGAGGAACTCCTCATTGAGCGGACCCGCGTCCCACTCGCCCTCACCCATGAGACGGGTGACGTTGAGCTGGGTCATCTGGCCGACCTTCGCCTCGAGACTCATCTCTTCGATCGTTTCCGCGATATCCTCGCTCGTTTCGTCGTCCAGTTCCGTGTCCGCAGTGGCGTAGCCGCCGACGGCCGCTGCCCCCGCGATACCGGCTGTGAGCTGAATGAATCGACGCCGTGAACCGTCTACCGCTGTACTGTTTCGTTCCATCGTGTATCCGTGGCTCCCGTACCACCGAATTAAATCAATTGCAAAAATAATTAAAAACTTGCTACCCGGCAGAGTGACAGGGTTATACGTAACACTATGTGCGCATCGTGTTACATTGCAACGGGACCGTGGACCACACCTCGGGGATACCTATCGTTCGTACTCCGGGATACGCTCGCGCGCCCGGCGACGGTCATCGGCGTTCTCCAAGGTGTCGGTTTCGAGCAGGCGTTCGAGTTTCCGCTCGAACTGCTCGTCGGTGAGGTCGCCCTGCGCGTACCGGTATCGCAGCGTCTGGAGCGCGTCGCGGTTCGATTCCGTCTTCGGCGCACGTGTCCGTGGCTCGGGGTGGGTCGACGATTCGTCCGACTCCCGGGACTCGCCCCACCACTCGCCCCACTCCTCCCAATCGGTCTCACCCCAGACGCCGTCCCACCACTCCGCGCGTTCCGTTTCGTTTCCGAACAGCAGCGCGACGAGGGGAACGACGATCAGAAAGCCGAGCAGGAAGACGAGCCAGAACGGACCGATTCCCGTAAACAGCGAGAGCAGCCCCGCAGCGACGACGAGCATGCTCGCGACGGACACCGCGTTCTCGCGCAGGCGTTCTGTGGGCGTGTCCGCGACCATATCCCCGATGCGCTACCCGACAGCAAAACTGTTCTGTGTCGTCTACTCTCAGTCGAGCTCTTCGATCGGCGCGCCGGGAGCGTTGTGCTGGACGCTCCGCAGCCCCTTGATCGCGTTTCGCTTGCTCGAATAGCCCTCGCCGCCGTCGGCGATGACGTTGCCGTTTCGATGCACCAGCCGCCAGCGCCACTCGCCGGCTTTGTCCCTGTACACCTCGAAGCGACCCGAACTCGGCTCGGGGCGCTCGTCGGAGTCGGAAAACTGGATCCCGATCCCGGGATCCAGGTCTTCGACCCGCTGCGCGCTCGTCACCTCGTTTTCGGCC